>JBMSWZ010000285.1:0-3086 GCA_049425105.1 Cephaloticoccus sp. | reverse complement strand
AGACCGGCGCCGGCGAGTCGCCGTTCGAGTGCGCCGTGCGCGAGACGCGCGAGGAAACGGGCTTCACCATCACCGCCGCCGACCTGCACCTCTTCGCCATGATCGCCGAGAAGGCCTACGAGGGCGAATCGCACTGGTTGATGTTCCTGTTCCGGTGCCGGAAGCCCATCTCCGACCTGCCGCCCGCGATTGCCGAGGGCCGGTTCGGATTCTTTTCCCGCGCCGCCATCAACGCCCTGCCGGTGCCCGAGACCGACCGCAACGCCCTGTGGCCCATCTATGATCGCCACCGCGACCGGTTCGTCGCACTCAAGGCCGATTGCGCCCCGGGCAAACCCGCGATCGTGGAGGTCGAGCAGATCACCCCCGCGCCCGTGCCGCCGCCGCTGGGGCCCGCGGAAGACTAAACACTTGATTTCGTGCGCCCCCGGCGGAATCTTTGTCCTTTAACCTGAAAGGAACTGTCACTTTGAGCAAAAAAACGAATGCCAAGCCCAAAGCCGCCGAGAGTGATTTCGCCACCGCGGCGATCAACCAGCAGCTGACCAAGGAGCAGAAGATTGAGCTTTTCCGCACCATGATGCAGATCCGCCGCTTCGAGGAGCGCAGCATCCGCGCCTACCAGGCCAAGAAGATCGGCGGTTTCCTCCACGTTTACATCGGCCAGGAGGCCATCGCCACCGGCTGCTGCTCCTTGATGGGCAAGGATGACCACATCATCACCGCCTATCGTGACCACGGCCACGCGTTGTCGGTCGGAATGGGCATGAACGAGCTCATGGCCGAACTTTTCGGCAAGGCCACCGGTTGCTCCAAGGGCAAGGGCGGCTCGATGCACTACTTCGCCCCGGACCGCAATTATTGGGGCGGCCACGGCATTGTCGGTGGCCAGGTCCCGCTCGGCACCGGCCTCGCCTACGGCATCAAGTATCACGGCAAGACCGGCGCCGCCATGACCTTCATGGGCGACGGCGCGGTCAACCAAGGCGCGGTGCACGAGGCGATGAACCTCGCCAGCCTGTGGAACCTGCCCTGCATCTTCGTCATCGAGAACAACCGTTACTCGATGGGCACCTCCCAGCTGCGCTCGTCCGCCGGCCCCGGCCTGGCCGAGCGTGCCGCCGGTTACGGCATGCACTGGGCCAAGTGCATGGGCTACGATATCTACGAGGTGCGCGCCACTATGCACGACGTGCTGGTCCGCGCCCGCGAGGAATCCAAGCCGGCCGTGGTCGAGATCGACACCTACCGCTACCGCGGCCACTCCGTCGCCGATCCCGACAATACCTACCGCACCAAGGAGGAGATCGAGGAATACCGCCGCACAAAGGACCCGATCCAAAACTTTCAGGACCGCCTCATTGGCGAAAAGGTGCTAACCGAAGCCAAGGTGAAGGAGATCGACCAGGCCGCCCGCGCCGAGGCCGACTCCGCCATCGAGTTTTCCGAGGCCAGCCCGTGGCCGACCGTCGAGGACATTCAACGCGACGTTTATTGGGAGGCCGACAATCCGTCGCACCGCACTTCCGCCGGCCGCCTCTTCTTCGACTAAACTTCAACGCTTTTCACCGTGCCAATCATCACCTACCGCGAAGCCGTCCGTCATGCCCTCGCCGAGGAAATCGAGCGCGACAAGAACGTCGTGCTCATGGGCGAGGAAGTCGGCCAGTTCAACGGCTCCTACAAGGTCTCCGAAGGCCTCCTGGCAAAGTTCGGCCCGGACCGCATCGTCGACACCCCGATCTCCGAAGCCGGCTTCATCGGCCTGGGCATCGGCGCGTCGATGCTCGGCATCCGCCCCGTCATGGAGCTCATGTTCTGGTCGTTCTACTCGGTCGCCTTTGACCAGATCCTGAACAATGCCGCGAACGTCCGCTACATGTCCGGCGGTCTGATCAACTGCCCGATAGTCATTCGCGGCCCGGCCAACGGCGGCACCAACGTCGGCGCCACCCACTCGCACACCCCGGAAAACGTCCTCGCCAACCACCCCGGCGTGAAGGTCGTCGTGCCCGCCACGCCCTACGACGCCAAGGGCCTCCTGAAGTCCGCCATCCGCGACAACGACCCGGTGATGTTCCTCGAGAACACCCTGCTTTACGGCGAAAAGGGCGAGGTGCCGGACGGCGAATACCTCATCCCGCTCGGCAAGGCCGACGTGAAGCGCGAGGGCACCGACCTCACCATCGTCACCTACGGCCGCTCGGTCCTGCATTCCCTGAAGGCCGCCGAAATCCTCGAGAAAGAGCACGAAACTTCCGTCGAGGTGGTCGATCTGCGCTCCATCCGTCCGCTCGACATCGATACCGTGCTCGCGTCCGTCGCCAAGACCCACCGCGTGCTCATCGTCGAGGAGCAGAAACCCTTCTGCAGCGTCGCGACCCAAGTCGCCTACATGATCCAACAGGAGGCTTTCGACGAACTCGACGCCCCGATCAAGCGCCTGTCCACCGTCGACGCCCCTGCCATCTACAGCCCGCCCATTGAAATCGAGCAGCTCCCGAACCCGGAGCGCGTCCTGAAGGCCGCGCTTGAGGTCCTCGCTTGATTTCTTCCTCCGCAACCATCGAATTCCGACACCATGGCCGACATCATTGAAATGCCGAAACTCAGCGACACCATGACGGTGGGCACGCTGGTCAAATGGCTCAAAAAGGAAGGCGATAGCGTCGCCAACGGCGATATGCTGGCCGAGGTCGAGACCGACAAGGCCACGATGGAGCTCGAGTGCTTCTTCGACGGCACCTTGATCAAGATCTTCGCCGACGCCGGCTCGCAGGTCGAAATCGGTGCGCCCCTTTGCGCCATCGGTGAGAAAGGCGAGAAGGTGGAGGCGCCCGCCAAGAAGAGCGCTCCCGCCACCCCGGCCGAGGAAAAGAAGGAAGAGCCGAAACCGGAGCCCAAGGCCGAAGCCCCCAAGCCGGAGCCGAAGGCGGAACAACCCAAGGCCGAGGCCAAACCCGCCGCCCCTGCCCCGGCTGAGACCGTCACCTCGGGTCGCGTAAAGATTTCGCCGCTTGCCAAGAAATTGGCCGCGGAAAAAGGCGTGCACTACTCCCGCGTCAAGGGCACCGGCCCCGGCGGCC
>JBMSWZ010000284.1:0-3088 GCA_049425105.1 Cephaloticoccus sp. | reverse complement strand
CCCCCGCAGCTCGCGGGTGGTCGCGTAGCCGTCCATCTAGGGCATCTGGCAGTCCATCAGGATGGCGTCCCATGGCTCGCTCATGGCGCGCTCCAGGGCGACCCGGCCGTTGGCCGCCAAACTGTAGTCCAGGCCGAGCCGCTTGAGCATCCACTCGATCACCCGCTGATTCACGCCGTCGTCCTCAACCACCAGGATGCGCCCCATCAGCTGGCCGTCGGCCGTGACCGGGATGGGCAGGGCGGGGGCCTTGATTGGCGCGGCGACGGGCAACGTGATGGCAAATTCAAACGTCGTGCCCCGGCCGGGCGTGCTGGTCAGCTCGGTCGAGCTGCCCATCAGGTTGACCAGCCGCTGGGAGATGGCGAGGCCCAGCCCGCTGCCGCCAAACCGGCGCGTGGTGGAGCTGTCGCCTTGGGAGAAAACCTGAAAGAGCTTGGCCTGAGTGCGGCTGTCGATGCCGATACCCGTGTCGTGGATGCGGAAGGTGATCGTGGCCTCGCGGGCGTCGCGCTTCGTCACGTTCATGGCGATATCCACCTGGCCTTGTTCGGTGAACTTGATGGCATTGCCCGTGAGGTTGAGGAGCACTTGCTTCAAGCGCACCGGGTCCCCGGTCACGCAAAGCGGATCGCCGGGTGGGAGCGCCAGATTGAAGCTCAGGTTCTTGTCCATGGCGCGGGGACGCAGCAGCGAGTCGACTTCCCGGGCGGCTTCGGCCGGGTAGAACGGGATGGATTCAAACTCGAGCTTGGCGCTTTCGATTTTGGAGAAGTCCAATACGTCGTTCAGCAGGCGCAGCAGGGTGTCGGCGGAACCGGCGGCGATGTTGACCTGCGCCTGCTGCTCGGGCGTCAGGCGGGAATCGCGCAGCACCTGCAACATCCCGATCACGCCATTCATGGGCGTGCGGATCTCGTGGCTGATGGTCGCGAGGAAATCGCTCTTCGTCCGGCTGGATTCCTCGGCGCGCTCCTTGGCTTCCTTGAGCTCGACGACATAGGCGTCGTTGGCATGGATCAAGGAGTGCAGCCGGATCAAGTCGCCGTGGTGCAGATGGGCCGTGCGCAGGAGAAAGAGCGCGTAGGTGGCGGTGATGCTGAAGAGGAATCCGCCCCCGGTGGGCAGGGTGAGAAACAGAGCCGTGAGAGGCAGCAGGGTGGTCAGAACATAAATCAGGTAGCTCACCGGCACGGACGCGAGCGAGCGGGCGGCCCCGGCGTTCATGCCTGAGATGATCATGGTGAGAAGCAGGCTGCTGGCGACGTCGGTCTCGTCAAAAAAGCGCCAGCCCGCCCAGCCCCAGACCAGGCCGGCGGCAGCCGTCCCAATGATAAACCAATTCCGCCAGCGGGGTAGTGCGGCCAGAGCCGGCTGGCGACGCTCGAAGGCGAGGTTGAGCCCGTAGCGCAGGACGGTGACCACGGTGCTCACCGCGAACCATCCAAGCTTGGTCTGCCAGGTGACGTTGTCCGTCAGCCCCAGGGTCAGCACCGCCGCGAGCACGAAATTGGAGAACAACCCGAAGCCCGCTTAGCGATAGAGCAGCTGGGTCATCTGCGCCTCGACGCGGGGCCCGATTTTGCCGGACACCGGCCTTTTGCCTGCCTTCGTCTGGTCCATGACGGGTAGTGCGATAACACGGCAGGAGATTGGCGTTAGCAAAGCGCGTTGTCGGTGCACAAAAAAACCCGCAGCGCGGGCTGCGGGTTTAAAGGGGTGGCGTAATGGCCGGATCAGGCCTTCTGCACGAGGCCGGCCTTGAGGGCCTTGACCGAGACGAGCATGCGCTTGGTGCCGCCATTCGGGAGCTTCACGCGGATGCGCTGGAGGTTCGGGCGGAACTTGCGGGGCGTGATGCTGGTGACGTGCGTGCCGATGCCGCCGCTCTTCTTGCTCTGTCCCTTGCGGTTGATGATGCTGCCCTTGGTGGGGCGCTTACCTGTGATTGCACAAATTCTGGCCATGGTGTGAGTGGTTAAAAGGATTGTGAGTAAAGGTTTGAAAGACCCCGAAGCAAGGGGAATCTCAGATTTCTTTGGCGTGCTCCCGGCGGCCGTGCAGAACTTGGAATTTCTGCCCAAGGTGCGAGGGATGAATCAATTGCATCAATGCCAGTTTTCGCTGGCTGAGGCGGGTGGCCTCGCGTTCCGCGGTCGCCGCGAGCAGGGAGGCACCGTGATGCACGAAGAATGACTCTTGGGATTGCAGCGTGACGTCGCCAAATCCCTCTTGCACCAACCCGTCGCTCAGCCAGTCCCAGCACACGTGGCAGGTCAGGTCCTGCTCGCCGGGTCGGGCCAGGAGATCATGGGATTGTTGGTGCCGCTGATAGGCGCGCGCCGTCCCTTGCGGCGTGTCGAGGCTCAGCTCCGTCCAGGACTTCCCGTAGTCAAAGGCAATGAACAGGCCCGACCACGGCTGGCTCGCCAGGGTCTGCAACAGGGTCGTGGCGGCGCAGGGGGCGTCGAGGTGATAACCTTCCGGGGCGGTCGCGGGCAGGAACCCGGCCGGTTCGGCCAGGGGAAGCTCGCTTTCGCGCAGCCTGCCGTTGACTTCCGACACGCCGAGCTCCCGCCATTCGCCCGCGCGGCGCACCAACCGCCGGCAGGGCTGGGCATCAAAAAGCTCGTTGGAAAACACGATCAGCGGCCCCGACATATCCATCGGTTCCCCAAGACGAATGGTGCGGGCGGCGGCAAAGGGGTGCGCCGTTCCGGCCAAAATCCCCCCGCTGGGCTCGGCACCGAGTTCGACGAAGGTGCTGCGGGCGCAGGTCTCGGCCCCGGCCAGGCTTACACAAGCATGGGCGACCAACTCGCCGAACAGGGGACCAACCGATGTCGCCGTGTAAAAGTCCGTGCCGGACTCCCGGCCGATGCGGGTCTGGTTGCGCCGATAGTAGCCGACCGATTCGTCGTAAAGGGCCAGCGCCATGAACTCCGCGAAGGTCAGCGTGCCGCTCGCGCCCGCAAGGGTTCGGAAACGCGCGAAAAATTCGGGCGACGGGGCGTCGTCGGCATTGGCGGGTGATGATCCCATTTACAAAGCGAAGCAGATGCACACAGTCCGGCTTATGCTCAAACGG
>JBMSWZ010000283.1:0-3104 GCA_049425105.1 Cephaloticoccus sp. | reverse complement strand
CCACCACCGGAGCCGTCTCCAAGTCGCTGACCCCGTCGCCCACCATCACGGTGTGCGCCGGCTTCAGTTCAGCCTGCAACTGCAAAATCCGTGCCGGCTTGCCCCCGTTGCGCGTGGTGGGGAAATCCCGGTCAAAACCCGCGTAGTTGCCCGCGGCATCAAACTCCAGCCGCACCGCTTCGATCCGCTCAATGCCGAGTGCCGCCGCCAGCGGTTCGATGACTTGGGTATAACCCGCGCTCAGGATGATCGGGGTCCAGCCGGCCGCCCGGGCCACCGCCACGGTTTCGCGGGCCGTGGACTCCATGCGCTCCAGGCAAACCTGACCGATGGCCGCGACGTCCGCGCGCGAGGGTTGGATCAGGTCGAGCCGACGGCCGAAAACCTCGTCGATCGGCACGCGGCCGTCCATCGCCGCAGCGGTCATGGCTTCGACGGCGGCGAAGCATGCCTCGCCGCGCCGCCGCGCCAGCTCGTCCACCCCTTCGATGGCGCTGAGCGTGTTGTCACAGTCGAGGAACAGGAGTTTCGGCGCGGACACGGAGCCGGCAGCGTTCCCAGTGGCCTTGCCCCGGGCAACAAAAAAGCCCGCCGGAAAGGCGGGCTTGGAAAATTAGCGGGGAGTTCCAGTCGCTCAGCGGCGGGTGCGCTTGAACTTGTTGGTGAACTTCTCGACGCGGCCGGCGGTGTCGACGAGGCGCTTCTCGCCGGTGTAGGCGGGATGCGAGTCCATCGTGACGTCGCGGACGATGACGAAGTATTCCTCACCATCGATCTGCTCCTTGCGGGCGGACTTCATGGTGGACTTGGTCAGGAAACGCTTGCCCGTCGCGACATCGAGGAAGCAAACGTTGTTGAGCTTGGGATGAGTCTCGGCTTTCACGGCAAAAAGAGGGGATTAGCCCTGGCGCGCCTTGTAGCGCGGGTGGGTCTTGTTGATCACGTAGATGCGGCCCTTGCGGCGGACAACCTGGCAGTCAGGGTGACGCTTCTTCGCGGATTTGATGGAGGAGACGACTTTCATAAAAGGGGTGAAGACAGAGAGTCCCCCACCCCCTGTCAACTGAAATGTCCCACCGGTGGTGTCCGAGCTTCTTCAACTTTGAGCGCCGGCGCCCTCGCCGACGTTCATACCCCTCAACTGCCCCCTGGGAACGCCGGCGTCCCGCCAGCATTTGCCCCGACGTCCACCCCATCGCCCCTCGCCTCTAGCCCTCAACATTCCGCTCGCCCTTACCCCCTCCAAATGTAGTTTTTTGGGAGGCCGGTTCGCTTCCCAAAAAACATCATTCTGAGCTTTATCTCCTACCCATGAGCACCTTACCCCGCGCCCTGAACCGGCTCGAATGCCAGAAAAGTAGGTTTTTGCGGGAGGCCGAATAACACTGATGGGCAAACAAAGATGAAGAGATCCGCAGTGAAGTTCCGTCTCATACTGGCGCTGGTCATCCTCTTCTTCGGATATGAAAGCATTTCTGCGCTCGTGAGTGGCGGGGTTCGCGCTGGTGGCGTTCTCCGGCCGCACCTCAACAAGAAAGAAGAAGACCCGACCCGATACTGGACGTATACAGGGTTGTTTTCAGTTTTCACGCTAGCTGCGTGCATCGCATTCGCTCAGTCGTTCGCTAAGTCCAGCGTTTCGCGTTCGGACAAAGAGCCCATCCAGCAGCCAGAGCCAATGCGGGCCAAAGGCCCGCATGGCTCATCATGATCGTTGGGCAGAAAGATGAACACTCCACCGAAAATCTCTTTTGCGTGTCCTATCCCTTGGTCGGCGATGAAGGGAGGCGATGTTTCTCGATATTGCGAGGCCTGCGGGCACACCATCCACAATCTATCGTCCCTCACACGCGATGAGCGCGCGGCCATCTTGCAGCGCGCCAAGACCGAGAAGATTTGCGGTTCCTACTTTGTGCGTCTTTCCGGTCAGCTCGTTACACCGGAAGCACCGCTTTTACCGAGAGAAGTCCGCGGCATTCGCCAGGCTGGTTTCGCAGCACTATCGGCAGGTGCACTCGCGCTTGCTGCCGGCTGCGTATCGCATACCCCATCAAAGGAAGTTGTCGCCCCAGTTGAGCCACCAGCTGAATCGGCGGCGAATCCAGAAGCCAAGGAAGAGTTGGTCCAGCTTGTCGGATTCATCATCAACACCGATGAGACCAAACCCGCCGATGCGCCCACAGAAAAGAAGTGACGAGCCCAACCAGGCGCCAGAGCCAATGCCGCTAACGCGGCATGGCTCATCTTGAACGTTAGGCAAAGAAGGCACGCATGCACTCGAAGCTCGATGACTGGAAGAATGGATGGTTCGGCGTTCAGCTCGGTCTGAAGAGAGAAGAGATTGATCGCGTCATCGCGCTGCTCCAGATGCTGAAGGAAGAGCCGAATCAGCATTTTCACCTCTCTAGCGATTATAAAGGAAGTGGTGGGCTCAGAGACTTCGAAGTATTCGTCCAGCCCGCGGATCAGATCAGTAACATGGAGTCGCTTGGAAAAGCCCTCGCTCCCGGCGAGCACGTCGATGAAAAGGATACCTAGTAGCCACTACCGCTTACTCCCCCTGATTCATCTTGATCGCTATCTCGCACATTTCCATGTCCTCCCACCGCCCTTCCCTCCCCGCCCAAGGCATTGCGCTCGTCGTCGCGTTCGGGGTCACCTATGCGGCTGCGGCCGCGGGGGCGCTGGCCTCCGTGCAGGCCCGCGCGTTCTATGCCGAGCTGGTCCGGCCGGAATGGGCGCCGCCCGGGTGGCTGTTCGGGCCGGTCTGGTCGGCCCTTTACACGATGATGGCCCTTGCGGCCTGGCTGGTCTGGCGCTCGGCCGGCTTTCCAGCCGCCAAGGCTGCGGTCGGGCTGTTTGCGGTCCAGTTGGTCGCCAATGCCCTGTGGAGTTGGCTGTTCTTTGCGTGGCGCTTGGGCGCGGCCGCATTTGGCGAAATCCTCGTCCTTTGGCTGCTCATCCTGTCCACCGCCGTGGCGTTCTGGCGGATCAGCCGCGTGGCCGCCTGGCTGCTGGTGCCCTACTTGGCGTGGGTCGCATTCGCCACCGCCCTCACCTGGGCGATCTGGCGCTCCAATCCACAACTGCTTGGCTAACCCCGG
>JBMSWZ010000282.1:0-3122 GCA_049425105.1 Cephaloticoccus sp. | reverse complement strand
GCTGATCGGCCTGGCCGTGAGCACCGGCCTGAGCCTCCACTACGCCAAGCCCCGCGGCCCGGTCGCCTTCGACGAGGCCAACGCCATCGACGTCGAGTCGATGGGCCTTTACTGGCACTTCGTCGACATCGTCTGGATCGTCATCTTCACCGCCGTCTACTTGCTCGAATACGTCTGATCAAACCATGAGCTCCTCTCCCGCCGCAGTCGGCCATCACGCCGACGAAAACAAGTTCCAGATCTATGTGCAGATCGCGATGCTGCTGGCTGTCATCACCGGCATCGAGATCGTCATCATCTTCATCCCGTTCGCCACCTGGCTGATCGTCACCAGCCTCGTGATTCTTTCGGTGGTGAAGTTCCTCTACGTGATCTTCTACTTTATGCACCTGAAGTGGGACAAGGCCTTCTGCACCATCCTGTTCTTCATCGGGCTGGTGCTGGCCACCGGCACCACTTGGGCGCTGTTGGAAATCTTCGACGCCAAGGACAGCATCCCGCTTACGGCGCAGACCTCCTGAGCTAATAGCCGGGGCAATCCTCTGAATTGAATGGCGGCCCGCCCCGGGCCGCCGTTTCTTTGGGCCGATGATCGAGTGGCGCCACTGGCACAACGAGCCCTACCTGGTCGGCGGGTTGATCCTGCTGGGCTGGCTCTACGCCCTGTTTACCGGACCATTGCGGGCCTGGCTGGCGCCGGGAGAGACCTACCCGCGCCGCCACGCGATCAAGTATTACAGCGCCTTGGTCGTATTCTATCTCGCCGTGGGCTCGCCCCTCGACCAGATCGGCGAGCGTTTCCTGTTCAGCGCGCACATGGTCCAGCACGCCCTGCTCATGTATGCCACACCGATCCTGATGCTACTCGGACTCCCGGCCTGGCTCGTCGATCCCGTGCTGGGGCGGCCCTCGCTGCGCACCGCCGGCCGGATCGCCACCCACCCGGTGATTTGCGGCGTGGTCTACGTGCTCGTCACCAGCGTGTGGCACGCGCCGGTGCTTTATGAGTGGGCGCTACAGGACAAACTCGTCCACGTCCTCGAGCACATCATGTTCTTTGGCTGCGCGTTGTTCTACTGGTGGCCGCAACTCAGCCCGTCGCAGGTCTTTCCCCGGCGCCGCTACGCCACCCAGATGCTGTTCCAGACCGCGGTCATGATCGGCCTGACCCCGCTCTACGCCTACATCACGTTTTCGCCGGACATCCTTTATCCCACCTACGAATTTGCGCCGCGCGTCATCGCCGGGTTTAGCGCCAAGGAGGATCAACTGCTCGCCGGCATCATCATGAAGATCGGCGGCATGATGGTGGCCCTGACGGCCGTCGGGGTGAGCTTCTACCACTGGTATCAGGCGTCGGAATTGCGACTCGGCCCCGGCGGACGATCCGCGGCATAAAGGCCCGCCGGGACCAACCGCGCTTGCGGCGAGGCGTTTCCCTGCAATGCTCCCGGGGCTATGACTTGGGAAATCGCCCTGGTTTTTGTGCTGCTGGTTCTCACCCTCGCGTGTTTCGTGTGGGAGAAGTTTCCGCCTGACCTCACGGCGCTCACCCTCTTTCTGCTCCTGATCGGCCTGCAATTGGTGCCGACCAACAAGGCGTTCTCGGTCTTCGCCAACCCCGCGCCGCTCACCGTCGGCGCGATGTTCGTGCTCAGCGCCGCCTTGGTCAAATGCGGCGTGGTCGACCGGATCTCGGCGATGATCGAAAAATCCTCCCGACTGCCCTACCCGGTCGTCATCCTCCTGATGGTCATACTCGTGGCCACGATCTCGGCGTTCATCAACAACACGCCCGTCGTGGTCGTGTTCCTGCCCGTGATCCTGAACCTCGCGCGCAAGATGCAACGGGCGCCGTCCAAGTTGCTCATTCCCCTCTCCTACGCCGCGGTCCTTGGGGGCACCTGCACCCTCGTGGGCACCAGCACCAACCTCGTGGTCAACGGCATCATCACCGACAAGGGCCAGGCCGGCTTCTCCATGTTTGAACTCGGCTGGCTCGGCCTGCCGGCCACGATTCTCGGAGCCATCTACCTGGCGGTGTTCGGCAACCAGCTGCTGCCCGTGCGGGAGATGCTCACCGCCATCCTTTCCGACGAGGAACGCCGTGAATACATCACCGAGGCCTTCGTCCAGCCCGGCTCCCCCGTCCTCGACAAGACCCTGGCCGAGGCGGGCCTGACCCGGCAGCGCGGCGTGCGCGTGATTGAAATCGTGCGCGACGGCATCGCCCTCTACCTCGACCCCAAGGCGGTGCGCCTGAAGGCGGGCGATCGCCTCATCCTCGCCTGCCGGCCTTCCGGCATCGCCGTCACCCGCCGGCTGCAAGGCGTCAACCTCGTGGCGGAACTCAACCTGGGCATCGAGCAAATCGCGGCCCACGAAGGTTCCCTGGTCGAGGCGGTGGTCACGCCCCACTCAGCCCTGCTCAGCCACACGGTGAGCGAGGTCAATTTCCGCCAGCGCTACCGCATGGTCGTGATCGCCCTGCACCGGAAGGGGAAGAACGTGCGCGAGCAGATCGAGAGCCTGCCGATCGAGGCCGGCGCCGTGCTCCTGATGATGGGCACCGACCAAGCCATCGACGCCCTGCGGAACAACGATGACTTTGTGTTCTTCGACCGCGCGCGCGTGCCGACCAAGCCCCAGACCGGCAAAGTCGTGCTGGTCACGGGCGTGATTGCCGCGGTCATCGCCGCGGCCTCGTTCGAATGGGTCCCGATCGAAATCGGGGCGCTCGCCGGCTGCGTCATCGTGTGCATGGCGCGCTGCCTCAAGACCACCGAGGCCTACGCCTCGATCGAGTGGAACATCCTCTTCCTCATCTACGGCATGCTCGCCATGGGCATGGCCATGGAGCACACGGGCGCCGCGGCCTGGCTGGCCGAGCACATCGTGAGCGGCGTGCAGTTCCTCGTGCCGGAGGCCCACAAGGGCTTCGTCATGCTGGCCTGCCTCTACCTCGTCACCACGGTGCTGACAGAAATCCTTTCCAACAACGCCGTGGCCGCCCTGATGGCGCCGATTGCGATCGGCGTCGCGGCCCAGCTGGGGATGGATGCCCGGCCGTTTATCGTGGCCGTGGCGTTCGCCGCCTCCGCGGCCGTTGCCACCCCCAACGG
>JBMSWZ010000281.1:0-3125 GCA_049425105.1 Cephaloticoccus sp. | reverse complement strand
CGACAGCGGACCGAGCACGGGCTGGCAGACTTGAAGGAGCAGGACGGGGGCCTGCACACAGGCAACGAGGCCCGCTCGCCCCGGCCCCCGGTCAGACTACCCTCACCGGGCCAAGCCAAAGGCCATTGCCGCACGGTTCGATGGCCGTCCCGGCGAATCAAGGGGGCGGCGGGCTCAGCGTGGGCCACGGCAACCCACCTACGGTTCCAGCGGCGATCCCACGCACCGCCAAAACCCACGGGGCGTTGAGACCTGACTCCCCCCGTGCGGCGGTCGTTGGCGTCGTCAGTCCATTGACCGGAATTCGTCGCATGCGGCCGGTTTGATGCGCGCGCCGTCGCCGCCCTTCGGCGGTGTGGCACTCACGCTTAGTCGACAACCTGGTTGCGGAAATCGCGGCCTTATCCAGTTGCGCTGGCACCACCTACCCATGCCGGGACGGATGACGTTTCTAAGATTTTCGGACCGGCGGAAAACCACGCTTGACTTGCCCCCGCTGCGACCTACGGTCCGGCTCCTTTCCCCACTTTTGGGGTGGTAGCTCAGCTGGTTAGAGCGTCTGCCTGTCACGCAGAAGGCCGCGGGTTCGAGTCCCGTCCATCCCGCCATTTTTAGCCTCCGTCACCGGAGGCTTTTTTGGTTTTTGGGGTCGAGCCGGGGCAAAACTTGCCGCAGCCTGCCACCCGCCTGAGCGCCGGGAAGGTCAAACCGGGCCGACAAGGCGGGTAAAAACCATCTTGCCGCCGGCGGTGGGAAGGACGCTGCTGACTTCGGCGCGCACGCGGCGGCCGATGTGGGCCTGGCCCTGCTCCACCACCACCATCGAGCCGTCGCCGAGATAGCCGATCGCCTGACCGGCTTCCTTGCCAGCCTTGGCCAAATCGACCTCCACCATCTCGCCCAGCATGAGTTCCGGGCGAAGCGAGCGCGCCAGTTGGTTCAAATCCAGCCATTGCACGCCGTGAAATTCCGCCATCTTCGCGAGGTTGAAATCGGTGGTGAGCAGCTTGGCCTGCATCGACTGCGCCAGAAACACGAGCTTGGCGTCGACGTCCACGGGCTTGGTCACCTCGCTCTCGGGCGTGCGGATCTCCAGGTGCTTGATGCGGCGCAACTCGTTCAGCACCTCCAAGCCGCGGCGCCCCCGGGCCCGTTTCTGGTCATCGGTCGAGTCCGCCACGGCGTGCAGCTCCTGCAGGACGAACTGCGGAATCACCAGGGCGCCGCTGATGAAGCCCGAATCGCACACCCGCGCGATGCGGCCGTCGATCAGCACACTGGTGTCCACCACGATCAAGGGCGCCTCGACCTCGTGGGGGACGAACCGCACGTAGGGGATGACGAGATTGAATTCGTCGCGGCCGCGGAGCGCGATGACGGCACAGAGGTAGGTGCAGATCAGGAACAACGCGAGGCGGGCGAGAAAGATGTTTTGTTCATCCGCGCGCTCAAACAACGGCGACGTGCCGAGCAGGTAGGCGATGAACGCCCCCACCGCCAGGCCGAAGGTGATGGCCGAGAGGCCGCGCAGCGAAAAGCCCTTCAGCATGATGTCCACCAACACGACCAGCACGCCGATGGAAAGGCCGATGAAGACCGCCAGCGCGCGGTGGTCATCCCACTCCGGGATGGCATAGCACACCAGCCAGCCACCCGCCGTGCACAGGGCGACGAACACCAGTTGAATCGCTAGGAGGGTCTTGTTCATGGCTCAGCGCACCAGCAAATAGAGGATAACCGGCCCGGCGATGAAAACCACCATCAGCAGATAGATCAGTCCGATCACGCGGCGGGCTTTTGCCTTTTCAGCAGACTCCATGGGCGTATTTACTGCCAGACCACTGCCCCTCATTCCATGACAAAGCAACACTGGCTGGTAAAATCCGAACCCGACGCCTACGCATGGGCCGATTTGGTCAGGGACAAACGCACTGCCTGGACCGGCGTGCGCAACTATCAGGCGCGGATTCACCTCAATGCCATGCGCAAGGGAGACTTGGTTTTCTTCTACGAGAGCGTGACCACCAAAGCCGTGGTCGGCGTCGCCGAGGTCACCCGGCCAGCTTTTCCGGATACGACCGCCGAAGATCCCGGCTGGGTTGCGGTGGAACTGAAGGCCGTGAAGCCCCTCGCCGCGCCCGTGCCGCTGGCCGCCATCAAGGCCGAGCCCTCCCTGGCCCAGATCGCCCTGCTCCGCCAGAGCCGCTTGTCGGTGATGCCGCTCACGAAGGCGGAATTCGCGGCGATCGAGAAATTGGGCCGCTGAGCCGCAGGCAGGATCCGGTGAACGGCGGAACGAGGAGCGGATCACCGCACGCCAGCCGCGAATCCCGGCGAAGCCGTTTCTGCGTCGAAAAAAACAGGGGGACGCGGATCGGCGCTACTCTTCGCTAACGGTCGGTCTTCCCAACCGGTTTGGTCTGAAGTCTTTTTTTGTTCCGGATCAGCGCAGATCAGCGTCCATCAGCGTTCCCCTAATTCAGCGTTACGGCCGGAATTCCCGGCGAAAAGCCTGACCGCGCTTGCATCGCCCCCCATCCACGCGCCGCGGGCTCCGAAGGAGATCCGGGAAAACTAACCGACTCCTCGGCGAACGATGCCCGTTTTCCTTCACTTGCTCGGGACTCGACAGGACCGGCGTTTCGCTCTTCCTCAATGGGCGTGCTGTCACAACTGACCATTGTTGCCCCCGGTTTGCTCGGCGCCTCCGTCGCCCGGGCGGCGCGGGAGCGCGGCTTCGCGGAGCGCATCGTGGTCTGGGCTCGGCGCCCGGAGGTGCGGCTGCAGCTGGCCGAGCTGCCATGGTGCGACGCCGCGCCCGCGACTTTGGCCGAGGCGGTGGCCGGCGCCTCGCTGGTGGTGATTGCCGCCCCGGTCACCCAGATCGTGCCCCTCACCGAGGCAATCAGCCCGCACCTGCCGCCCGACGCCATCGTCACGGACGTTGGCAGCGTCAAGGGCGACATCAGCCGCCTGGGCCACGGCGTTCTCGCCGGCAAAGCCCGTTTTGTCGGCTCGCACCCCATGGCCGGATCGGAAAAGACCGGCTGGGAGCACGGCAGCGCCGGCCTGTTCGAGCGCCGCACCTGCTTCGTCACGCCCTTGCCCGAGACCGACGCAGCGGC
>JBMSWZ010000280.1:0-3126 GCA_049425105.1 Cephaloticoccus sp. | reverse complement strand
CGAGGCCTAGTTTCATGCGCGGATCACTGTTGCGCCGCGCGGCGCTCGAGCAATGCGATTTGCAGCATGATCGCGCGCGGCAGGTGGAAGGGATCCTTCACCGGCAGCGCCACCACCCCGGTCATCGGCGTGAGGTCGCGGTTAAGCTTCTGCCGCCACTCGCCGTGTTCCCAGTCGACGTAGCGCTCCAGGCACAGCGCCCAGATCTTTTCATACCAGTCGTAGAACCACCCGTCGCCGGTCTCCCGCCACGCCAGCAGCAGCGCGTAAAGCGTCTCGGTGTGCGGCCACCACAGCTTGGTGTCGGCAAATTTCCAGCCGACATCCTCCCCCACCCGACCGTCGCGATCGATGGCGAGAAACAACCCGCCGTGCGTCTCGTCCCAGCCGAGTTCGAGATGTCGCCGGATCAGGCGCAGCGTCAGCTCGCGCGGGGCGTCGGTCCACTTCGTCGCGTCGAACACGTGCCACTGAAACCACATGTCCTCGATCGCGTGCCCCGGCACGGTGACGGTCCCCTGCGGCGGCGTGAACTCGCCGCCCTCTTGCCGCACGAATTCAATGATCCGGTCACTGTCGGGTCGGTAGAAATCGCGAAACACTTCCTCGGAAAATTTCCGCGCCAGCCGCAGGTAGCGTTCGTCGCCCAGGATCGCGCCGAGTTCGGCGAGCTTGAACGACCAGAACATCGGCACGCCGTGCGCCTTCGCGCCGGGCGGGATCGGATAAGGAAAATGCGGCAACTGGTCGTAGGGCTTTTCCAGCTTCACCAGCGCCGCATCCGCGGAGCGAACCGCCCAGTCGCGATAGCGGGTCTCTCCCGTCGCGCGATACAGTTCGGCCAGCGCATAAACCGCAAACCCGTCGGTGTAGATGCTTTCATGCCGGCGGAGGATGCGTCCGTCCTGCGCCAGCAGCAGCGCCCAGCCCTGTTCCTCCTCCAGCCAGCCATGCTGCAGGCAAAACTCCGCGACGTGCCGCGGGAGGCGCAGCCACTTTTCGTCGCGCTCGATCGTCTGGTAAAGCCGGGCAAAAATCCACACCGCCCGCCACTGGCTCCAGAGCCATTTGTCGGTGCTCACCACCGCGCCGTCGTCGGCGATGCAGGTCAGGATGCCGCCGTGCGGATCGATCGCGTGCTGCTCCCAAAACGGCAGCAGGTGCTCCAATAAATGTTGGCGCAACCACGCGGTCAGCGGTGCCGGATCGCCGCCGCGCTCGGCGGACAGCGCCGAAACCAAGGTTTCGGTCGCAGTGGCTTGGTCGGGGCGCGCCATGGCTTTAGCTCGCCCGCATCAGGTCGCCGTAGACCGCCGTGGCCTGCGCCAGCTGGCGGCGGGATACCCATTCGTCCTTCGTGTGCGCCTGAGCCAGGTCGCCCGGGCCGATCACAATCGACGGTGCCCCGGCCGCGGCGAAATGACTGGCGTCGGTCACATAGGGTTCGCCCCGGCCCTTGGTCTCCAAACCGTGTTGCGCCAGGACCGGCTGCATCAGCGCCAGCAAATCGCGGGATCCTTCATCGCCCATCGCGGGCACCACGTAGACTTCGCCGTGTTCGACGGCCATGCCCGCCAGCACCGCATCGCGCTCCGCCCAGACCTGCGCCTCGGTTTCGCCCGGCACCGTGCGGCGGTCGCACTCGATCTCGCAGTATTCCGGGATGATGTTTACCTGCGTGCCGCCACGGATCACATTGACGCTCATCGCCGCCCGGCCGGTCAGCGGATGACTGCCCGTAACCGTCGGCACGTAGTTCGACTCCAGCGCCTCGACGACGCGCAGCATGGCCGAGATCGCCGACTGGCCGTTGGCGGGCACGGACGAATGCGCCGCGCGGCCACGCGTGATGGTTTTCCAACGAATCACGCCATTCGTCGCCACGACCGGGCGCATCAACGTGGGTTCGCCCACGATCACGCCGCGAAGCTTCGGTAGAAATTCCTTCAACTCCACCGCCGCAAAGGCCTTCGCGCCGGTCATGCGCGCCTCCTCGTCGAGCGCGAACAGCAGGCCGACATTGTGCGGACGCCGCTCCGCCTTCGCGTAGGCCTGCAACGCCCAGAACATCGCCGCGCCCGACCCCTTGGTATCGCAGGCGCCCCGGCCGTAGAGCCGGTCGCCGTCGAGCTTTACCGCCAGCGGGTCGATGGTCATGCCCGCGATGCTGACGGTGTCCACGTGGGATTCGAACAGCAGCCACGGCGCATCGGCCGACACTTCCAAAGTCACGAGCAGGTTTTCCCCGCCCTCCGGCACCGGCAGGCGGCGGGTGTCGAGTCCCCACCCGCGGGCCAGCGCCTCGAGTCGCGCGATGAGTCGCTCCTGGCCGTCGGCCGGGCCGCCGAATCGCGGGTTGACGGTCTCAAACGCGATCATCTGGGCCAGCAGTTCTTCGCAGGACTGCGGCACGGCGGCGGGCGCGGCACTCATGGGCTCAACTCAACCACGAATCGCGGTGGGTGGCAACAAAGTCGTCGTCGATCAGGTGCGGGTAAGCGCGGCACACGCGGTCCAGCTCCTCCGCCTGGCCCGGCGAGAGCACCTCGTGCGGGTTGAGGCAGTGGATGCTCGGCACGAGGCCCTGGCGGCGCAGCACCTCGAGGATGCCCGGGATGCAGCCGGCGAACTTGTTGGCCGAGTCGAAGAGCGCGGCGTTCATGTCGGTCACGGCAATGGCGGTATCCAACCACTGCGCGGCGATCTGCGGGCCCTGCCGCGCGACCTTGATCTCGTTAAGCAGCTTCACCGCCGATTTCGTCCACACGCCCCAGTGGCCGAGGAGGCCGCCCTGGATGCGGCGCGTCACGGGCTTGCCGCCGACGTCGAAGGTGAACGGCGTCAGCAGGTCGACGACGATGCTGTCGTCATTGCCGGTGTAGAGCACGAGGTCCTCGCGACCGCTCTCGGTCACGCCGCGCACGACGTCGATCGTCTGGTAGCGGTTGAAGGGCGCCAGCTTGATCGCGATCATGTTCGGGATCTCGGCGAAGCGGCGCCAGAAGGAGTAGCTGAGCAGGCGCCCGCCGACGGAAGGCTGCAGGTAAAAACCGATCACGGGAATCGTCTCGGCCACCCGCGCGCAATGCGCGAAGACCTCCTCCAGCCGCCAACCCTGGAAGATCT
>JBMSWZ010000279.1:0-3129 GCA_049425105.1 Cephaloticoccus sp. | reverse complement strand
GCTCAACTCGAAGACGGCCGCAATAAAAAATTCGCTGGCGGAGGAGTGCCCTATGTCGTTCTGACAAATCAGAATATCTTGCCTAGAGATCGAGAACCTTACTGTTGGCAATCCGTTGAACGCTGTCGTCAGATATGCAGGTTGCGTCGCGCCTGTAGAGTTGACCAGGTGATTGCCGTTGTCGCTCTTGTCGCTCCACTGACTTATAGTGGATCCGCTGACAATAATGCTGGCCGCATCCTTGGCGGTTAGCCATATAGACGCGCCGAGATTTGCGGGCGTAAGTAGCCGACGACCCGCTCCGGAACTTACCGGAATCCCGATGCGACCTGGGTAGCCAACGCTGAACATCAGACCACCGGGATGGTGCGGAGGATGCCGTCCGCCGTGTCGCGGATCACTCGAATGTGTGTGACTCCGGCAGGCAGCCGCAGGTGGAACATGGCGTCCGCCGGCAGGGCCAGCACGTCGGCGTCGGTGCCCGCGGAGGCTGCTACGCCCGAGCCACCGAAGCGGACGAAGCAGCGGGTGGAGGAGACGAGCATGTACTCGCCGGAGGCTCCTCGGGCGCCCAGGGCGACGGCGGCGGAGGATGTGGCTCCTACGGCTGTGCGGGTGCCGGCGGCGAAGTTGTAGGTGCGGGTTCCGTTGCCGTAGGCGTCGGTTGGGGATGCGCTGGCGTCGCCCCCGCCGCCGCCGAGGTAGGTGGACATTTGTCAGACCGCTGCGTACACCTAGTTTTCCGTGCAGGCGGGGGAAGGGGAGCCGGGGTGGTGGCGGCGGTGCGCTCGCGGAGGCGGCGGAAGGTCATCAGGCCCATAGGCGTTCCATGCAGGGGTAAGAAAAAGCCCCGCGGCAAGGCGGGGCCATGTTGTGACGGAGAGCGCGAAGCGCTCCCGTCACGCAGCCGCGGCGGCCACGGAGCCGAGGCCGTAGAGGGTGATGGCGGCGCTGGTGATGTCGGTGACGCGGCCGAGGAACACCTTGGAGGCGTTCTGGGCAACGGTGGCGACGCCCGACACGGTGACGCCGCTGCCGCCTTGGACGGTGATGGTGTTGGCGCCCGCGGAGGCGTTGATCACAACCAGCGTGAAGGCGGTGCCGACTTCGCAGTCACCGCCGATGGCGGCGATGATGTCGGCCGCGGTGGCGGTGGTGTAGGTGGCGGCAGCGGTGGGGACGCCGCGCACGATTGCGTTGAAGCTGTTGGCGGCGCTGAGGGTGGCGGTGGCCGTGGGCTCAGCGAGCTTCATCTGGGAGGGCAGGAGCCCGGTGGGAATTGCACCCAACGTGAACTGGGAGGCCATGGGAGTTCTCAGGGAAGAAGTTGGTGCCCCGCCGCTGTGGCGGGGCTGTTACCGGCGAGGGCGCAAGCCCTAGCCTCAGTCGTAGGAGCTGGTGACGGTGATGCGCACGATTCCGATGTTCTCGGTCTCGAAGACCTTCTCCCAGTTGGAGGCGGTGGCCAGCTGGGCGCGGGTCGGGTTGACGGGACCGATGTAGCGGGCGCCGAGGGGGTGGTAGATGTTGTGCCAGTCCACCGCCATGACGCTCTCCTTGGCGAGGATGTCGCGGTCGGTCTCGGTGCGCAGGGCGGCCTGTTGGCCGGTGCCCACGGCGCCGGTGCCCATCACGTAGCAGGCGTACTTCGTGGTGGCGCCCGATCCCGAGGTCGGGACATCCTTGGAGCGGATCACGCGCATGCCCATGTAGAAGGGCACGGCGAGACTGGAGGTGTAGGCGGCGGCGACCGATCCACCGAAGGCGTTGAGGGCCTGGAGGCTGCCGGCGGCGACCGTGGAGGCGGTGACGCGGGCGTCGGTGGCGGTCACGAAGTCGATCGCCTTGCGCTCCTTGAGGTCAGCGTAGACCCGGGGGTGCATGACGATGGCGCCGAGCTTGTCGGCGTCCTCGTTGAGGATGACCTCGGCGGCGGCGATGTGGCGGGGGCTGAGGTTGGTTTCACCCGAGCCACTTGCGTCTACGCACAGCTCCTCGAAGGCGGCGCCGGTGTTGGCGGTGCCGAGGGCACCGAACACGCCGGAGAGGTGGGCGATCAGGTCCTTTTGCTGCTCGTTTGCGATGTAGTCGACGGTCTTGTTGCCGATGGCGTTCATTCCATCGGAGCCGGCGGCCATGCTGGCGAGGTCGCGGGCGCCCCATGCACGGCCGCGGTGCATGACGACGGCGATTTGCTTGTCGGTGCCGAGGCTGCCGGGGGTCAGGCTGGAGTCATCGGTCATCCGCTCGGCGTCGCCGGTGAGGTTGGCCTTCCAGTTGGGGACGGTGATTTTGTCGCCGCCTTCCTGGGTGGCGTTCAGCTGATCCATGGCGGTCACAACGCCCGACATGAGGAAGCTGTTGCGGACCGTGGAGGCTTCGATGATGTAGGGCGTGAACACCTCAGGGATGATCACGTCGCTGCGCAGGATTGCGGCCATGGCTAAGGCTCAGGGGTGGGGGTGGGCGTACCGCTCAGCGTTGGGATGCCTCGGCTCTGTAGCGGTCGTGGAGAGCGCGGTCCTCTTGGTAGAGGCGCTGGATCTCGGCGAGGTTTGGCGGGGACTGCAGGTAGGGGTTGGGGACGGCCGGGGACGTGGGGACAGCGGCGGCGGAGCCCATGCCGCGGGCGCCGGTGGCGCGGAAGTGATAGTCCCAGCCGGAATCTGGAGCGCGGAGGCGGGCCAGGTGTTCGGCGAGGGGCACTTCGATGCCGCCGGAGATGACGACGGGGGTGCCGTTGGTGTCGCGCAGGTCGTACTCGGCCTCAAGGAGTTTGAGGAGTTGTTGCGGGCTGCAAGCGTCGGCCTCACCGATGGTGGTGAGGGCTTTGGTGCGCAGGCGTTCGATTGCGTTTTCTTGGCGCACGGTGCCAAGTTCGGTTTCGAGTTCTGCGATGCGGCGCTCCAGTTGGAGGTTTGTCTCCTTGGCGTCCTCCCACAGCTTTTTGTACTCGCCGGAGTCGGCCAGCTTCTGGGTCTGGCCGTCCTTGATTTGGGCTTGCGTCGTACGCAGAGCCTCTTCCAGTTCTTGGAGGCGGGCGTTGAGGGCGGCGTTTTTCTCGCCGGCCTTGCGGCGGTCCTCGGTGACGAGTTCGAGCTTGGTACGGAGCCGAGCCAGCTCGTCGGA
>JBMSWZ010000278.1:0-3133 GCA_049425105.1 Cephaloticoccus sp. | reverse complement strand
ATTGGATTCGGTCAATCAACGGCGAGCCGGTGACGGACTTTCCCGCCGCCGTCGCGGCCTTGGCGAAGTTTGAAGAGGGATCCGGTGAACGGGCCTGCGAGCTCGGGGTTGAACGCGCGGGCGAGTCGGTCCAACTTCGCCTGCAATTGAAATAGCTGCCGCATGTTTACCGGAATCGTCGAAGAAAAAGGAAAAGTGCGGGAAGTGGCGCTCGCTGGGGAATGGTGGCGGATGCGCGTAGCCGTGCGCCTGGTCGCCGCCGACGTGACCTTGGGGGACAGCATCGCCGTCAATGGCTGCTGCCTCACGGTTTGTGCCTTTGATGCGGATACCCTCACCTTTGATGTGCTGGAGGAAACCCGGCGATTGACCAACTTCGCGGATCTGCGCGACGGCCTGCATGTGAATTTGGAGCGCAGCCTGCGCGCAGACGCCCGGTTGGGCGGCCATTTTGTATCCGGCCATATTGACGGCCTGGGCACCGTGGAGGTGTTCGAAAAGCGCGGCGCGGATCATTATTTGCGGATTCTAACCGGGGCGAATCGGGGTCCGGTGGTTCCCAAAGGGTCGATCGCGATTGATGGCGTTTCCCTCACGGTGGCGGAGCTGGATGCAAATGGCATCGCAGTGTGGTTGATTCCGACCACGCTGGAAGTCACCAACCTGGGTGAGAAACGAGCGGGCGACCGTGTAAACCTCGAGTTCGATCTGCTCGGGAAGTATGTCCAGCAGTGTCTGGGCAAGGGAGCCCGCTGATGCGCGCCACGCTTGAGGCCCTGACCGAGGAATTGAGACGGTTGAAGGCCGCGGGCGTTCGCTCCGTGGCCGTTGATCCGGAGCGCATCGCCCAGCTGCGGGCGGCGGTGGAGGCGCTGCGAAATTCAGGCGCCGCGACCGACCCGACCCTGGCGGACAGCGCCCGCCCGGCCGCCGTTCGACCCGCAGCGGAGCCGACCAAAGCCAAGGTCCCGACCTTGCCGCCACCACCGGCGATCGAACTTCCGGCGGGATCCAAACGGGATCGGTGGGAGGCGCTGCGGACGTTGGTGCTCGGCGACCCCGTCTGCCAAGCCAACGTGCGAGAAGCGCGAGCTGTGGTTTTCGGTGTCGGCAACATTGATGCACAGATTATGTTTGTGGGTGAAGCCCCCGGAGCGGAGGAAGAGAAGCAGGGCGAGCCCTTTGTCGGACCGGCAGGGCAACTGTTGACGAAGATGATCGGCGCGATGGGTTTGGCCCGCGAAGAGGTCTATATTGGCAACATCATGAATTGGCGTCCACAGATGCCGGTGAAGGCCGACGGCGAGCAATACGGAAACCGACCGCCCACGGCCGAGGAAATGGCCTACTGCCTGCCGTTTCTCCGGGCGCAGATCGAGGTGGTGGCGCCGCAGGTGATCGTCGCCTTGGGCGCCACGGCCGCCCATGGGCTGCTTGGTGCCGACGCCTTCAAGGCGCTGGGCGAGGTGCGCGGCCACTGGCACGAGTTTGCCGGTCGACCGCTGATGGTGACCTACCACCCCAGCTATATCCTGCGCAATCAGTCCAATCGTTCGAAACGAATGATCTGGGAAGACCTGCTGCAGGTCATGGAGCGGGCCGGGCTGCCCGTATCCGACAAGCAGCGCGGGTTTTTTCTGGGTCGGTAGGGTGCTCAGGCCCCGCCGAGACCGGTGATCCGCTCAAGCTCCGTCTTCGCCATTGCGTATTGCTGCTGCACTTCGGCGATAAGCCCGTTCACGTTCGCCAAGCCGTCTTGGGCGGAAGCGTGCTCCAGCTTCTCGGCGGCGGCGCGGAGGGCCATCGCGCCCAGATTGGCCGAGCTGCCCTTGATGCTGTGCGCGGCCCGGGTGAAGCGGCGCACATCCTGGGTGGTCAGACACTCGGCCAGCTCTTCGAGCCGCTTGGGGGTGTCCTCCAGGAAAATGCCGACAATTTCACGCAGGAATTCGTCGTCATCCCCCGGGTTAAGGGACCGGAGGTTCTCGATGGACTCCGGGTCGATGATCGCCGGGTTTGTCATCAGGGTTTGAATATTCTGACGGGCAAAACGTTAGGTGGCGGCGGCAGAGCGTCAATGCGTTAACCCCGCGGCCGGCGAGTTTTATGGCCCCATCCAAAGGCGCGGATGCCCTAGGCGCGATTGGGCGGGATGGGCTCCTAGGAAATTCATATCAGTAAATGCCAATATGATGATGTTCGAACTTGCGCTGCGGGGAAAACGCCGCTCTCTTGGTCGCCTCTATGGCAAACTCCTTCGTGTTTTCATCCGAGTCCGTCGGTGAAGGTCACCCCGACAAGGTGGCTGACTTCATTTCCGACAGCATCCTGGACGCGTGCCTGCGCTTCGACCCGTCGGCGCGCGTGGCTTGCGAGACCTTCGTGAAGTACAACATCGTGGTGGTCGGCGGCGAAATCACGCTGCCGAAGCTGCAGGACAAGCAGACGGGCAAGACCAAGCCCACCGACAACGCGTTCAACGTCGACAAGGTCATTCGCGACGCGATCCGCGAGATCGGCTACGTGAACGACGACGATGTGTTTCACGCCGACACGGTTTTCATCAACAATTACCTCACGGCCCAGTCCGCTGATATCGCCCAGGGCGTCGACGCCAAGAAGGCCGTCGGCAAGAAGACCTCCGAGCAGGGCGCCGGCGACCAAGGCATCATGTTTGGCTATGCCTGCGACGAGACCAAAGAGCTCATGCCGACGCCGATCATGTTTGCGCACCGCCTTGGTCGCGAGCTGACCGCGTTGCGCAAGAGCGGCAAGGTCAAATGGCTGCGCCCGGACGCCAAGTCGCAGGTTTCGGTTCGCTACGTGGACGACAAGCCCGTCGAGATCGTGAACGTGGTCATCTCCACGCAGCACGCCGACGGCATCGCGAAGAAGACCATCGAGAAGTTCTTGATCGAAAAGGTCATCAAGAAGGTGCTTCCGGCCAAGATGCTCACCAAGAAGACCGAGTATCTCATCAATCCGACCGGCAAGTTCGTGATTGGCGGCCCGACGGGCGATTCCGGTCTCACCGGTCGCAAGATCATTGTCGACACCTACGGCGGCATGGGTCGCCACGGCGGCGGCGCCGTCTCGGGCAAGGATCCGTCCAAGGTCGACCGCTCCGCCGCCG
>JBMSWZ010000277.1:0-3133 GCA_049425105.1 Cephaloticoccus sp. | reverse complement strand
GCAAAGGTCTGGCCGCCGCCGGCGAGGCCAACCATGACGGCCCCAAAGTCGCTGCCGTGGGCAATCAGGCGACCGCCCTTGGCGAACACGTGTTTGATTTGCTCGGCGGAGCCGGCGGGGCGGCCCCACGCGATGCCGTGCTTGGCCGCCGCGGCGGCCACGGCGTCCTCGGCGGCGAGCAACTTGGGATTGGTCCAGTCGATGCCTGTGCCCAGCCGCAGCGACAGGTCGCCGGGGCCGATGAAGAGGCCATCCACACCCGGAGTCGCGGCAATGGCGTCGACGTTGGCGACGGCTTCCGGGGTTTCGATCTGCAGGATGAGAAACGTCTCGCGGTTGGCGTCCGCGGGGTAGGTGGCGGTGCCGTCGAGGAAGTAATTGTTGTCGAGCCCGGCGCCATCCAGGCCGCGCTGGCCGAGCGGGGGAAACTTGGCGGCGGCCGCGAGCGCGGCGGCCTCGGCGGGCGTGTTGACGAAGGGGATCATTAGGCCAGCCGCACCGTCCTCGAGCAGGCGGTAAAGGTCGTTGGCGTTGCGGCTGCCGGTGCGCACGATGCAGTCGATGTTGGCGAGGTGGTGCTGCAGGATCATCCGCTGGACCTCGTGGCGCTCCCAGGTGTTGTGCTCGGTGTCCAGCCAGATGGCGTCGTAGCCGGCCTTCGCGGCATGCGCCGGCATCATGTTTACCGGATAATACATGCACGCGATGCGCACGGCTTGGTTTTGCTGGAGGCGGGAGCGGATGAGGGAGGGGCGCATGGGTAGATGGCGCTCAGGAAACGAATCGCGCCCGGCGACGCGAGGCTGTTTCCGCCCGGGCTTTATTTCGCCAGCAGGGCCTTGAGGTCGGCGAGGGTCAGGCGGGCGCTGGCGGCGTCGCTGGCTTCGAACACCCCGGCGAGGAGGGCACGCTTCTCGTCCTGGAGTGCGAGCACCTTTTCCTCCACCGTGCCGCTGCAGATGAGCTTGTAGCTGGTGACGGTGCGGGTCTGGCCGAGGCGGTGGGCGCGGTCGGTGGCTTGGGCCTCGACGGCGGGATTCCACCACGGGTCGAGGTGCACGACGGTGTCGGCGCCCGTGAGGTTGAGACCGGTGCCGCCCGCTTTGAGCGACAGGAGGAAGAGCGGGATGTCGGGCGAGTCCTGAAACCGGTCGACTTCGCACTGCCGGTCGCGGGCCGGCATGGAGCCGTCGAGGTAGCAGTGGGGCAGGCCAAGTGCGTCGAGTTCGGGCCGGAGCAGGGCGAGCAACGAGGTGAATTGCGAAAACACGAGCACGCGATGGCCGTCGTCGACGGCTTCGGCGAGCAGTTCGCGCAGGACCTCGAGCTTGGCGGAGGCGTCCACGGTAGTGTCCGGCGCGACGAGCCGCGGGTCGCAGCAGATCTGGCGGAGACGCAGCAACTGCGTGAGCGTGGCCAGGCGCAGCCGCCCCTCGCTCGCACCGCCGGCCGCCAGGTCGAGGAGTTCGTGCTCGGAGCGTTCCTGCCATTCGCGATAAAGCGCGGCTTGGGTGGCGGTGGGTTCGCACCACAGCACTTGTTCGATCTTCTCGGGCAACTCAGGGGCGACGGACTGCTTGGTGCGCCGGAGAATGTAAGGCGCGGTGCGACGGCGCAGCCGCTCGTCGTGCCAGGCGCGTTCCTCGCCGCGGGTGCCGGCGGGCAGGACCTCGAGCAGGCCCGGCATGAGAAAGGCGAAGAGCGAACGCAGGTCGTCGAGCGAATTCTCGAGGGGAGTGCCGGTGAGGACGAAGCGCGTGCGCGCCCGCAGGCTGCGCAGGGCCGTGGCGTTCTGCGAATGGCGGCTTTTGATGTGCTGGGCCTCGTCGGCGATGGCGGCGGTGAACTCGACGCCGGCGAAGACCTTGCGATCCCGGGCCAGCGTGCCATAGCTCGTGATGATCAGGTCGTGACCGGCGAAAATGGATGCGTCGCGCAGGCGCCCGGTGCCGTGATGGACCAACACCTTGAGCTCCGGGGTGAAGCGCGCCGCTTCGCGCCGCCAGTTTTCCAACAGCGCCGCCGGGGCCACGACGAGGCGGGTGGTGGCGGTGTCGCGCGGCAGCGCGGCCAGCAGCGCGAGCGCCTGCAGGGTCTTGCCCAAGCCCATTTCGTCGGCGAGGACGCCCCCCAGGCCCTGTTGATGCAGATACCACAGCCACGCCGCGCCGAGCCGTTGGTAGGGACGAAGCTGGGCGGCGAAAGCGGCTGGCATGGGAGCCGGCGGCAAGGTGGTGAGCTCGCGCAACGCGCGGCTGCGCTCGCTCCACTCGCTACCCGGCTGGAAGTTCGGCGAAAGCTCATCGAGCACGGCCTGCACTTCCAAGACGCGCGCGCGGGAAACCCGCAGCGAAGTGTGGGCGGCGGCACCGGCTTGCGGCGTGGCCGCCAGCGCGCGTTGGGCGGCGGCCAGCTTGGCGAGGCGCTCCTGATCGAAGAGAAACACCTTGCCGCCGTGTTCGACATAGCTCCGCCCGGTGGCGAGGGCGGCACGGACCTCGGACTCCGGGGCCCCGCCCGCGTCGAGGTCCAGATCCAACACGAAATCCGACCCGCTTGGCCGGACGGTGGCCTGGACGCCGGAATCGCGCAGGTGGGCGGTGCGCTGGGTGAAATTGGAGGTAAACTCCGCCCCGAGGGTTTCGCGCAACCGGTGCCCGTGCTCGGCGAGCAGGTTCAGGACCTTGTGGCGGTCGCGCAGCCACCATTTGCGGTTTGAGGGCTCCAAGGTGAAGCCGTTGCCCTTGAGGAAATCCAGCATGGACCCATAGCCCGGATGCTCGCGCGAGGGCAGGGTGACGGTGAGGAAATGTTCGCTGCCGTCGATGACCGCCGGGGAAACGTCAGGAGCGGCCGGGCGCCGGCGGGGCGGCGGGGCCGGGGGGGCGGCCTCAGATTGGGCGGGTTCAGCAAGCAAATCAGGGTGTGCCCACGGTCCGACGCGGCCTTGGGCGACAAACAGCGGCTGGCCGGCGGCGGCGGCGACCAACTCGCGCAGTTGGGCGCGGCTGAGTTGAATAAATTTCGGGGGCTCCGGGGTTCCTGCCCATCGTTGCAGCAGCGCGAGGGCCGGCAACAGGGCGGCGGTGGGCGGTTCAGTCAGGTCCAGCTCCACCCGCAACGGCACGGCGTT
>JBMSWZ010000276.1:0-3137 GCA_049425105.1 Cephaloticoccus sp. | reverse complement strand
TCAAGCGCCAGAATTCGAAGGTTTCCTCCAAGGGGTCGGTCCGGTTCGAGCGCCGCGGGATAAATCAGGGCGAGCATTTCGAGCAGCCGTTGCTGCCGGTCGATCAGGGTGGCGGTGAGGTTTTGCGAGCACCGCGACAAGACCTGCAGGTTGGGCAAGTCGGCGGTGAGCCAAGGCTGGCCGCTGAAGTCCTCGACCAGCATGGGCGGCAGGTTGACGACGCGATCCCAGTCCGCCGGGCCGCCGCTGGTGCCGGGAAGAAACTCGGGGGCGCGAGTGCCGGCCGCCCACGTCGATAGCGGAACGACCCACGGGAGCAAGGCGCGCAGGACGACGCGGGCAGCGCGGCGAGCGGATTCACAAAGGGGCACACCGTTGAGATGCGTGGCGCCGGGAAAAACACTACACGCGGGCGGGAAATCGCCCGCCTCAGGCGGCGGCGAGGGCTTGCACGACGGCGCGGTAGACATCGTCCACGCCCAGCTTGCGCACGCAGTAGCTGCGGTAGGAGTCGTCGCGCACACAGGGCGTCGGCAGGTCGGGCAGGCAGGTGCAGGGCAGCGTGGTTTGGAGGACCGTGTGGCCCTCGCCGACCGGGCGCCAGATGGCGGCGTTTTGCGAGCCGAAGAGCGCGACGACCCGCGTGCCGACGCCGGCGGCAATGTGCATCGGGCCGCTGTCGTGGCAAAGCATCAGGTTGAACTGGGCGAGAAACGCGGCGAATTCGCCGACGGAAAACGCTTCCTCGATCAGGACGAGGTGGGACTGAGCGGCGTCGCGAATCTCGCGCGCGAGCGCCCGCTCGCCGGGGCCGGCGATGAGAAAGATCTGCGCGTCGTGCTCTTCCTGCAGGCGGTCGCACACGGCGGCGAAGCGCGCGGCCGGCCACACCCGAAAACGGCTGCGGCTGCCGGGATGCACGACGATCTTCGGCCGCTCGCCGGGTCCGCGCCGGCGGGGGCCTCCGGTGAATTTCTGCACCGTGGCGAGGTCTGCCGCGGCGGGCTGCAGGTGAAAGTCGCGCGTGACCACCGGCACACCGGCGGGCTCAAGCAGGCGGAGATACGTCTCGGTGATCGGGTGCGTGCGATAGAATGCATCATCGACCACCGCCCGGCCCGTGTAGACCCAGCGGTGCTTGAACGGGATGAGCTCGCGCTGGTAGGTCACGCGCACCGCGGCGCCGGTCAGGCGGGTGACGAGGGCGGTCTTGTCGGTGTTGTCGAAATCAAGCGCGTGCGTGAACCCGGTCGCGCGCAGCTCGCGCCAGAAGCGCCACCAGTCGCCGGTCGTGACGGGAAAGGTGCGCACGCGGTCGACGTCCGGATGCAGCCGGCCGACGTGGGCATAGCCGCGTTCGGCGAGCAGGGCGATCTGGGCGTTGGGCCAGTGCGCCTTCAGGTTGCGGAAAACCGAACCCAGCAGGACGAGGTCGCCGAGGTAACGGCGGCGGATCACGAGGATGCGCGGGCTGTCGGGCATGGCGTTCAGCCGCCCAGCGCGTGCTGGTTGTCGTAAAGCCGGCGGTAGAGCGCGTTGGTGCCGTGCAGGTCGGCGTGCGTGCCGGAGGCGGCGATGCGCCCCTGCTCGAACACGAGGATCATCGAGGCATCGCGAATGGTGCTGAATCGATGGGCAATGATGAAGACGGTCTTGCCCACCACGAGCTTCTGCAGCGCGTCCTGGATCATCTGCTCGCTCTGCGAGTCGAGGGCCGAGGTGGCCTCGTCGAGGATGAGGATCGGCGCATTGCGCAGGAACGCCCGCGCGAGAGCGATGCGCTGCTTTTGTCCGCCGGAGACCAGGGCGCCGCGTTCACCGACAATCGTGTCGTAGCCCTGCGGCAGCTGGCGGATGAATTCATCGGCATGGGCCGCGCGGGCGGCGGCGAGCACTTCCTCGCGGGACGCGTCGAGGCGGCCGACAAGCAGGTTGTGGTAGATGGTGTCGTTGAAAAGCACCGGGTCCTGCGAAACCACGGCGATGTTGGCGCGGAGGTCGGCGAGGCGCAGGGCGCGCACGTCGAGGCCGTCAATGGTGACGGCGCCGCCAGTGACGTCATAGAAGCGCGGGACGAGGTGGGCGAAGGTGGATTTGCCGGCGCCGCTGGGGCCGACGAGCGCGCAGACGGTGCCGGCGGGGATGGTGACATCGATCCGGTGCAGCACGGGCTGGCCGGGCTGGTAGGCGAACGTGACTTGGTCGAAGCGCACGTCACCGCGCAGGCGGCCCTTGAGTTCGACCGGGTCGGCCGGGTCGGTGATGTCAAGGGGCGCGTTGAACACGTGCTCGAGGCGAGCGAGGGCGCTGGTGCCGCGCTTCACCTCGTTGTTGAGCGCGCCGAGTTTCTTGACCGGGTCGTAGCTGGCGTAAAGGGCGGTGAAGATGGCGAGGAACGACTCAAGCGGGACGTTGGCGCGGTAGGAATAGACGAAGGTGATGGCGAGGCCGAGGGCGGAGATGACCTCGATGGCGGGCGTGAGCATCTGGGCGTATTTCGCCGCCTTCATCTGGAAGAAGATCAGCCGGCCGCTTTCGGTGGCGAAGCGCTCGGTCTGTCGGTCCTCGAGGCCGAAGGCGCGCACCTCGCGGGCGGCGCTGAGGTTTTCGGCAAACCGGTCGGTGACGCTGCCGAGTTGGGCTTGAATCTGAGTGGCGCGCGCGAGGAGCTTCCGGCCGACGTAGCGAATGGGCAAGACGCATAGCGGGATCAACGCGAGGCAGACGAGCACAAGGGTCACGCCCTGTTCATGGAAGGCGGTCCACGTCAGGAAGCCGATGGCGCCGAGCAGGGTGGCGGGTTGCTTGATGCCGTCGTTGGCGATGCTGGTGAGGGAAAACTGGAGCTGATTGGTGTCGGCGATGCCGCGGGAAATCAGGTCGCCGGAGGTCTGGCGTTGGATGAAGGCGATGGGCAGGACCTGCAGGCGGCGGAAATAATCCAGCCGCATGGCCTCGAGCACGCGCACGCCCGCCAGCTGGATGAGGTAGCTGTTGAGGTAGCCGGCGATGCCGCGGACAAAAAAGATGATCGGCAGCCAGGCGGCGATGAGGACGAGCTGCGTGTTGGTCAGGCCGGTGGCGTCGGCGGAGAAAATGCGCGGGAACACCTGCTTGATCATCAGCGGCAGGCCGAG
>JBMSWZ010000275.1:0-3093 GCA_049425105.1 Cephaloticoccus sp. | reverse complement strand
CGGGGTTGCAGCAGTGCGCATTACAGCCCGGCCAGCCTTCGATCGCGATCCGGGTGTTGGTGGCGCGCAGCACGTCGCCGAGCTGCCCGTAGGTCTCGACCATGTAGCCGAAGGTCTCGCGCCGCGGCAACGCGACATCCTCGGCCAGCATCACGACAAAATGAATCTTCACCCTGTTGGCCGCCGCCGTCGTGATCGCCTGCCGGGCCAGCGCCACGGTGTCCCGGCGGCGCCCGGCATCGGCCGAAAGCATGCCGCTCCATTCCCGGCCGAACAGATCGACTGTGCCCACGCTCAACCCTGCGCCAGTCCACGCCGTCGTGGCCGCGCGATGGTCGGCGAACAAGTCGACGCAGCCAAAGCCGGCGGTGGCGGCCCAACGCGCCACGGCGTCGGCAGGTTCGGCGGCGAGCGGGCCGGTGAGACGAAAGCCGATGGGAAAACCACCGGTGCGGGTGCGGGCGACGGGGACACTCATGGGGGAAGCGCGGTCGTCCTTGCAGGCTTGCCGCCCGTTGTCACTCCCGGACTGGCCGGATCAGCGTTTTCTGCGCCGATGCAATCGCGCGCGCATCTCGCGGGGCGAAAGCCGAAAATGCCGGCGAAACAACCGTGACAACTGGTATTCGTCGCCCAGCCCGACGGCGGGCGCGATCGCCTTCACCGGCATGCCGGTGGAAAGCATGAGTGTGCGCGCCTGGTTGAGCCGCATGCGCTGCAGATCGCGCATCGGCGTCGTGCCGCTGAGCCGGCGGAATTTGCGCACGAAGGCAAATTTGCTCATGCCGCAATGGCGGGCAAGATCCTCCAAGTATACGCGACTCGCCAGGACCTGCTGCATGTGGCGGCGCAGGTCGGCCAGCCAGGGGTCGACGGGCGACGCGCACAAGCGGCGGGTCTCCGACAGCAGGGCGCGCAGCAGCGGCGTCTGCCGCTCCGGCGGCACCCCGGCGCGATGGTCGCGCACCAGCCATGCCGCCATTTGCCGCACGCGGCCGTCGGCGTCGCGCAGCCGCAGGGCGAAATGTGCCAGCGCGGTCTCATCGGCTTCAAAGACGAGAAAAAACGTGTTCACCGGCGCCCGGTCGTCGGACGCTTCCTTGTGCACGTGCCCGGCCCGGTAGAGCAGCAGGTCACCGGGTTCCGCCTGCAGGACCTCATCATCGATTTCCAACCGCATGCGGCCGTTGAGCACGACAATCAACTCGTGCACTTGGTGGCTGTGCGGCGGCATCGTCCAGCCCGGCTGAGGCCGCTCTTCACCTCCACTAAGGAAACCGGGGGCGCACACGGACATGTGGCAATTTTGAGCAAGTCTTGGCAATCGGCGTCATTCACGCCAGCCCGGAATCCTGTTAGGGTCGTCGCGTATGTCCCAAAAGAAAGTCCGCCTTGCTTTCGCCGGCGTCGGCGGGATGGGCCAAGCGGCCCACCTGCGCAACTACGCCACCCTCCGCGATGACTGTGAAGTTGTCGCCCTCGCCGAACTCCGACCCAAGCTCGCCCGCGCGGTCGCCCAAAAGCACAACATCCCCAAGATCTACACGACCATCGAGGAGATGCTCGCCCACGAGAAGGTCGACGGCATCATCGCCTCCCAACCGTTCTGGCGCCACGGCATCCTCGTGCCGGCCATCGTGAAAGCCGGCGTGCCGGTGTTCACCGAAAAACCCATCGCGGCGTCACTGGCGGTCGGTGAGCGCATCGTCGACGCCGTGGCCCAAAGCGGCACCTGGCACATGGTGGGCTACCACAAGCGCAGCGACCCGGCTTCGGAGTTCGCCCGCAAGACGATCCAGGAGTTCAAAGCCACCGGCGAACTCGGCAAGTTAAAGTATGTGCGTCTGTCGATGCCGCCGGGTGACTGGGTGGCCAATGGCTGGCTCGACAATATCGGGACCGACGACCCGATGCCGAACCTCGAAATCGACCCGAAACCGGCCGATATGGATGAAGCCACCACCAAGGACTACGAGGCCTTCGTGAATTACTACATCCACCAGGTGAACCTCATGCGCTTCCTCGTTGGCGAGCCCTACCGGGTCACCTACGCCGACCCGGCCCAGGTGCTCTTCGTGGCGCACAGCGCCAGCGGTGTGCCCTGCACGTTGGAGATGGCGGCTTACCAGACGACCATCGACTGGCAGGAAACCGCGCTGGTCGCCTTCGAGCGCGGCTACGTGAAACTGACCCTCCCCGCCCCGCTCGCCTTCACGCGCCCGGGCACGGTCGAAATTTTCAAGGACCCGGGCAACGGTGTCACCCCGGTCACCATTCATCCGCAGCTGCCCTGGGTGCATGCGATGCGCAACCAGGCGCTGAACTTCATCAAGGCGGTGCGCGGCGACCAACCGCCGCCCTGCGTCGCCGCCGAGGCCCTGGAAGACCTGCGCGTGGCCCGCGAATACATCCGCCTGCTCAAAGGAGTCTGACCCATGGCCCTGCAATTTCGCAAAATTGTCCTGTCTGCCGAGCGCTACGAGTCGGCCGGGGTTTTTGACGTCAACGGCGACGGGATTCCCGATATCGTCAGCGGCGCCTATTGGTATGAAGGGCCCGACTTCAAGCGGCAGCACAAGATCGGTCCAGTGGCGGCCTACGACGAATACTACGACGACTTCTCGACCATCCCCATGGACGTGAACGGCAACGGCCGGCTCGACTTCATCACCGGCGGCTGGTGGGGCAATACGCTCCGCTGGCGGGAAAACCCCGGCATCACCGGTCAGGAATGGCCGGAACACATCATCGCCGAGACTGGCAACATCGAGACCACCCGCGCCTGGGACGTCGACGGCGACGGTGAACTCGAGATCGTGCCCAACACGCCCGGCAAGCCCCTCGTCGTCTACAAGCTCATCCGCGACGCGAACGACAAAGGCACCGGCAAGTTCGCCGCGCACAAACTGAAGTTCAAGGGCCGCGAGAATGACCACCAGGGCCACGGCCTCGGGTTCGGCGACATCACCGGGAACGGCCGCGGCGACTTCATCCTCACCAATGGCTGGCTTGAGGCCCCGGCGGATCCCTACCACGACGAGTGGATCTGGCACCCTGATTTCAACCTCGGCCGCGCGCCCAGCGTGCCGATTC
>JBMSWZ010000274.1:0-3141 GCA_049425105.1 Cephaloticoccus sp. | reverse complement strand
GGTCGTAAAGCGCCAGCGCCCCACGCGAGATCCTCAGGAGAAATAGACCAGCCACCGGCCCGCGTATGCGACTGTCGGCCGAGGCAACAAATTTACCGGATGGGCCCGCCCGCTCGGCGTAGTTTGCGGCGCCCTCCTCCCGTACCCGCTGGCAAAGCCGGTCGCACCACTGGTTCACTGCTGCGATACCTGCCTCCATCCGCAAGCAATCTTCCAGTGAAACCTCGTCGTAATCGCAGGTGGACTCGGTGAGAATCAAGAGCGCATAGGTTCGGTCTTCTATCGTAAGGCTCTGGCCGCAGAGCAGCCCACCCTCGTGGACGGTCAACACGTATTGCCGCGGGCCGGTGGGCTTCCCATTTTCAAGCTTAACGAGGTAAACTGAAACGTAACCGGAGCGAACGACGTACGCTGTTCGCGGATGGTCAAGCAGGAGTTGCTCATGGCCCTCTAGCCTGCAACGCGGGCTGAAGGGAGGCGGGACAGGCGAGGGGTTGGCAAAGGCGGCCATCGCTCAGTTGCGTTTCAACATCGAGGCAAAGGCGCCCCCTTTTTTCGACAATTGGTCGTAAGTGCCGTTTTCTACCACGCGTCCGCGTTCCATCACTATAATCTGGTGGCAGTTTTTGATCGTGCTTAGCCGATGTGCGATGACCAAGCAAGAGCACCCCCTCCGGTGGATGTTGTTCATGATTTTCGCCTCGGTCTCAGTGTCCAAGGCGCTGGTCGCTTCGTCCATGATCAGAAACGAGGGGTTGCGCACGAGGGACCGCGCGATCTCGATCCGCTGGCGCTGTCCACCGGAGAAGTTGTTCGCGCCTTCCGCGACCACGGCGTCGAGCCCACCTGGCAACGACATAATATGCTCGAGAATCTCCGCGTCTTCGCAGGCGGCCAGCAGCCATTTCACCGGCACGGTCTCGTCCCAGAGAGACAAGTTCGCGCGGACGCTTCCGCCGAAGAACATAAGGTCCTGCTCGATCATGGCTACCGAATTTGCAAGGATGTCGCGCGGGATGTCCGTCCGTCGCATCCCATCGAACACGATTTCTCCCTGCCACGGATGGAGGAGCCCGGCGGCGAGCTTTGCGACCGTCGATTTTCCGCAGCCACTGCGGCCGACCAGCGCGATTCGCTGGCCTGGCTCGATTTCGAGGTTGAATCCGTCGAGCAGCGGCTCGCCGAGCGGGCTGTAGCCATATCCCAAGCCGCGGAACGAGACCCGTCCATCAAGCCGGGGTTTTTCCAACACGGGGCTGATGCAGGAGACGCGATCACGCCCGGCGGCGTTTGCGGGGCCGATGGTTTCGAAGCCAGTGGCGGCGCCGCGCAGCTCTGCCGTATTTCCTGCGGTCTCACTCGCGGCCGTCTCTCCGGTATGGCGCACCGCGGCGCGCTCTTCGATCGCCTGCCTGGTCGGATGCTCCATCACGTCGTCTAACCGCACAACGTTACCCCGGATCTGCTGCATTTGCACAGCAAGGCCGAGCAGCGCACTTACCGGTCCGAGAAATTGTCCCATGAGGATATTAAACGCCATCAGCGTGCCGAAGGTCATCTCGCCATTCATCACCTGAAAGCCGCCGATCAAAAGTGTGGCGGCGTTCACGATCGTGGTAGTTAGTGTCGGCAGAATACTGAACATCCTGTTGTCGATCTCCAGCTTCAGCCGCGAGTTGGAAGCCGCGGCGAAATAGCCGGCCCATTTCTCGTACATGCTATTTTCTAGGCCCGATGCCTTGATGGTATCGATACTGCCGATGGTCGCGATAGTGACGCCCTGTACCTTGCCTGCCTCTTTCGATATCAGGATATTCGCCTCGACACGGCCTTTGACGACACTTTGCAGCAGAATAAAATTTAGTAACGTTGAGACCAGACCGAGCGAGGCTAGGAGCGGATTGTATGTGAACAGCACGATGCCGAACAACACCATGGTCACCAGTCCGACCGCGGTGCTTGTCAGCTGGCCCGCCATCAGTCCGACAATGCTGTCGATCAGGCGGCTCCGATCGACCACGTCGCCGACGTAGCGCTGAGAGTAGAACTGGTACGGCAGGTTAAGGAGGTGGCGATAGAAACGTCCGCTCATCTGAGCCGATAGTCCCATCTGCAACCGGCGGAAGAACAGGCCGGACAGCGAAGTCAGCGCGAGTTGGAAAACAAGAGTGAAGGCCATGCCCGTGAGGACTGGTCGCATCCAGTCGTGGCGCCCCGTTGAAATGACCTCGTCTATGAGCACGCGGGTGCAGGCTGCCATCGCGATGCCAGGAGCGGCGGCAAGCAGGCCGCAGAGCATAACGAACACCAACGCCTCGCGGCTGCCCTCGGTATGGCGCCACAATACGGGAAAAGGACTAGGCAGCCTGCCGCGACGCAAGAAGTTGGGACCGGGCTCGAAGGCTAGCACGACGCCGGTGAATCCCGTCGCAAAAGTCGAGCGAGAGATTCGACGGTGGCCGTATGCTGGGTCGTTGACGTAAACGTAGTCCTTGGAGAAGCCCTCGACCACGATGAAGTGGTTGAACTCCCAGAACACGATGCAGGGCAGCGTCATCTCCTCGAGCTTGTTGACGCCTTTGCTGTAGCCTTTGGCGATCAGACCAAAATTCCGCGCCGCCTTTAGAATGTTTGATGCCTTGCTGCCGTCGCGCGACACGCCGCACGCTACCCGGAGTTCGGCTAGAGGCTCGAACCGACCATAGTAACCGAGGACAATAGCCAAAGCGGCGGCACCGCACTCCACCGCTTCCATCTGCATGATGAATGGAGTGCGCTTGGCCGCGAGTCGGCCCGCGAGATCAAGCTCGCGCACGACCCGTTCAGGCAGCCATCTTTGGCTCCAGCGCTCGAACACTTGGAGGAGGGCCACCCGCAGCGACGCAAAGCGGGTGCGCCACGCCAACCAGCGATGCACTATCCGCTCCTGCGTCGTCATTAGGCGGGGCCCTTTGCTGGAGCGTCGCCGGGCATTGGCTTGTCGGCTTCGCCGAGAAACCACTTTCGCAGGAGAGGGATTGCAAAGGTGATGGGCCTGCGGTCCTCGACAGAGATGCGGCAGGTCGTAGTAGTCCCGGCGGTTACTTCGTCGTCGGGCCCGCGCGAGGTCCACTTCAGGCCGCCCCGGCTATCCCTCTCGAG
>JBMSWZ010000273.1:0-3141 GCA_049425105.1 Cephaloticoccus sp. | reverse complement strand
GCGCGACCAGGAAGCCGAGGGTGGCGGCGAGGTCCGACGTGATCAGTGCGCTGTGCGCCAGCAGGGTGGGGCTGAAGGCGGCCAGCGCGAGCGAGAACAGTCCGCCGGCATCTCCATGCAGGCCGCGGGACCACCGCCAGATCAACCCGAGCAGGACGAGGCCGAGCAGCGTGATCATCGCCCGGCCGGCGAGGAGCAGGCGCGCGGGATCATGACCAGAACGAAAGAAGAGTTCCCGCCCATACCACCAGACGTCAGCGGTGGCGTGCGCGATGCGGTTATCCTTCCGCGGCTCGATGCCGCCCAGCACTAAGGGAAGCGCGGCGAGGCGTTGCGGCAGGTTGCCGTTCTCGGGTTGAAACCGGTAGTCGCCGCGCATCCAATACTGCCAGCCGGCCGTCAGGTGCGCGGGCTCGTCGAAGGTGACGCCGAGGCGGGACGAGACGCCCAGCGCCATCCACGCGAAGAGGACCAGCAGGCACGGCGGGGCGAGGCGTCGCAGGAGCAACATTGACGTGGACAGCCTTTCCCGCCGGCTCATGGTTCGTCAACACACTCACGCCATGGACGCCGCCGAATACGCCAATCTCGCCCGCGTGGAGGAACGCCACTGGTATTACGCCGGCAAGCGTGACCTCGTGCGCCGCTGGTTGCGCCGGGCGGGGCCGCCGCAAAAGGACGACGTGCTGCTCGACTGCGGTGCGGGCACGGGGCGGTTTGCGCAGGACATGCAGGAGGACTGCCGGGTGCTCGTGCTCGATGATCACGAGGAATCGCTCGAACTGTTGCGCGCAAAGTTCTCCCCGGAACAGGTAATCGCTCTCACGGGCGGCGACGTGCCGTTGCCGGATCAATCAGTCGACTACCTGACGGCGCTCGACGTGTTGGAGCACATCGAGCACGACGCCGCGGCGGTGTGCGGCTTTCATCGTTTGTTGAAACCCGGCGGCGTGGCGGTGGTGACCGTGCCCGCGTCGATGGCGCTGTGGAGCGACTGGGATGTGTCGCTGCATCATTTCCGCCGCTACGCGCGGCCGGGGTTGCAGGCGATCTTCCCGGCGGAGCAATGGGACACCCTCTACGTCAACTACACCAACATCGTGGCGTTTCCGGCGGCGTGGGTGCTGCGCAAGTTGCGCCGGCCGCGGCCGGCGGGCGACACGACCGGCCGGATGGAAGACAAGATTCCACCGGCTTGGCTGAATGGCCTCCTGCGCTGGCTCTTTGTCAGCCTCGCGTTCTGGCGCGTGCCGTTTCCGTTTGGCCTGAGCCTCGTGATCGTGGCGCGGCGCCGCTGAGCGCGCGTCACTTGTCGAAGAGGAGGGCGTCGAGTTTTCGCCCGTCGCGATCCAACAGCACCACCTCCAGGAGGTCGGGATCCGGCAAGCGCGCACGGTCGACCGGCAGCTGGAGCCGGGTGGTGCCCGCGAGCGTGGGCGGCGCGGTCAGGACCAAGCTTTCCCCGCCGGCGGGGTTGTCGTCCGCCAGGGGCGTGGCGGTCCAGTTTCGTTCCGGTGTGGGGGTGAAGCGGGCAATCGTGGCGTAGGGGGCGAAGAGCCCGCGGATTTCCACGGCGGCGACCTCGCCGGTGGCGACGGTGACGAGGTCGAGCTGGCCGTCGTCCGAAAACGACGCGATGGAGAGCGGGGCGACCGTGCGGCCTTTGCGCACCCAGAACTCGAAGGTGTTGATGCGGAAGACCGCGTGAAAATTCCGCACGAGGTAACGCTGCAGCGGACCTGCGGGAGGAAAGCCTTTGTGCACAAGGTAATTGATCAGGTAGCTCTGGGCGACGATCACCGCGCGCGGGTCGGCCTCGAGCCGGTCGATGATCGCCTGTTGCTGCGCGTCATCGAGCAGGGAGAACCAGTGCGTGACGTTGGCTGCGGTCGGCGTGGGGCGCTCGGTCCACAGGTTGAGGCTGAACATCCCCGGATGGCTGAAGAGCAGGTCGCCGTGCCGGCGGACGTTGCGGTTGAGGATGCGGTAGGTTGCGGTGATGTCGTCGGCCAGCCGCAGGTTTTCCGCGCCGTGCAAACCCAGCGGCTCGCTGAGCGTGTAGCGCTGGTGGCTCACGTAGCCGAAAGTCCCGAGCACGACGCCCGCACCGGCGAGCCACGCCACCGCACCGGTTCCCGTGACGACGGTGCGCCACTTGCCGGCGCGCGCGGCAAAAAACTGCAAGGCTTCGTAGCCGCCGGAGGCCGCGAGGGCCACGCCCAGCGCCGCGCCCCAGCCGACCTGGCTGCCGGCGACGGGGTAGGCATGGAGGCATTGCCAGACGAAGACCCACGCCACCCACACGCGGGCCTGCAGCGTGGGCGAACTCGCCCCGGCGTGCAGCGGCACGGCCAGCAGCCAGGCGAGCGGCAGCCCGAACTTGAACGCGAAGAACGTGAGCGAGTTGTTGATCGCGCCGGGCGTGACGGCGATGAGCGCACCCACGGCGGCGAGCTTCAGGCCGGCGAGCAGGTGCGGTCGCCACGGCCAGTCGCGGCCGGCGGTGATTCCGGCGAGGCCGGCCAACGCCAAGGCGAGGACCGCGATGCCGGGCGGCCAGACCACGGCGTGGGCGTAGGCGGACGGTTGCTGGAGCGGCGCGATGGCGATGCCGTACCACAGCGTCGCGAGATCGGTGCCGCGCAGCCACGCGAGGAGGAGAATGGTCTTGGCGGTCAGGGCAGCCGTGCCGACAAAGCCCAGCCAAGCGTAGCCGCCAAAGGTCGGGGTTTGCTGCTGGCGCAACAGCAGCACGAGCCCGAGTGCGGCGCTGGCGAAACAGACGGCAAAGATGGCGACCCACGGCGTGGGCCAGAGGCGCTGCATCAACGCCAGGGGCACCAGCAGGGAGCCGACCGCGCTCAACCACAGGCCGGCGCGCGCGATGAGGCGCGGCGTGGCGTTGACGGTCAGCCAGCTGCCGGCCGCGATGAGGAAGAACGCGCCGACATTGATCTTGGTCAGCAGCATGCAGGCGCCGATGCCGCCGGCCAGCAGCGCGAAGCCGAGCCGCCGGTTTTGCTCCAGCGCCAGGGCGCCGCCGTCTCTGGGGATGCCGCCCAAAACGGCGACGTCGAGGGCGGCCAAGACGGGGCCAGCGGCGTCGAGGCGGGCGGCGGTGTCGTGGTTGCCGCCGATGAC
>JBMSWZ010000272.1:0-3160 GCA_049425105.1 Cephaloticoccus sp. | reverse complement strand
CGCGGCCGGGGCGGGGCGGGCCGGGGATGCCCACGCCGCCGCCGGCCGAGTAACCATTCACCCTCGTTTCATTTGTCAGGAAGACGGCGGATTTTTCGGTCCGCCGTCTTTCGTGTTTTCATCGGCCGGCCGCGCGGCACACTGGCTCCATGTCCGTCACGCTCTCCGCCGTCCGCGCCGCCCGGCGCCGCATCGCCTCTGGTTTGATCCAGTCGCCCTGTCCGGAGTCGATTCCGCTGTCCGAGATCACGGGCGCGCGCGTCTTCTGCAAACTCGACAACTTTCAGCGCACGGGCTCGTTCAAGGAGCGCGGCGCGCGCAATGCGCTCCTCCGCCTTGCCGCGAAACAGTGGAAACTCGGCGTTGTTGCGGCCAGCGCCGGCAACCACGCGCTCGGCCTGGCCTATCACGGCAAGCTGCTTGGGATTCCGGTCACGGTCGTGATGCCCGACTATGCGCCGCTCATCAAGATCACCACCTGCCAGCGCCTGGGTGCCAATGTCATCGTGCAGGGGCGCGATTTCGTCGAGGCCCGCGCCCTGGCTGATCAACTCGCCGCCCGGCACGGTTACACTTACATCCACGGCTTTGATCATCCCGACATCATCGCCGGCCAGGGCACGATGGGTTTGGAAATCCTGGAGCAGGTGCGCGGGGTTGATGCAATCGTATGCCCGGTCGGCGGCGGCGGCCTCATTGCGGGCGTGGCGCTCGCCGTGAAATCGGTGCGCCCGCGCGTGAAGGTGATCGGGGTTGAAAGCAAGGCCACGGGCAACTTCACCGCCGCGCTCAAGGCGGGAAAGCCCGTCCTGCAACCGCGCCGACCCACGCTGGCCGACGGCCTCGCCACGCTCACGGTGGGCGCCAATGCCTTTGCCCTGGCGCGGCAGCACATCGACGAAGTCGTCACAGTCAGCGAGGACGCCATCGCGCTCGCGATCCTGCGCATGGTCGAATTGGAAAAGACGGTGGTCGAGGGCGCCGCGGCCACGCCGCTGGCGGCATTGATGAGCGGCGCGCTGCCTCAGCTCGCAGGCCAGACCGTCGTCCTCGCGGTGTGCGGCGGCAACATCGACCCCGCCGTGCTCAGCCGCATCATCGAGTGCGGTCTCGTCACCGACGGCCGGCTCACGCGCTTCACCGCGCGGATCAGCGACCGCCCTGGCGGGCTCGCCCGGCTTACGCGCGTCATCGCGGAATGTGGTGCGAGCGTGAAGGACATTGCGCACGACCGCGCCTTCAGCGGCTCCGACGTGTCGGCCGTACACGCGGTGTGCACGGTCGAGACCCGGGACCGCGCCCACATCAAGGCCCTCCACCGCGCCCTGAAGAAAAATGGCTTTCCGCTGGTTGTGGCCAAGTAAGGCGGCTGTGGCCGCGGTGAGCGCGCTGCTCGCAGCGGCCGGCTGCCAGCAACCGCCGGCCGCCCCGGCGCCGCTTGCGCCGGAGCCGGTCGCGGCGGCGGCGCCATTGGTGCGCGAGGGGTATGCCTTTGTCCTGGCCGGAGAATCGTTCGATGCCGGCACGCGCGTGGTGACCTTTCGCGAACCCGGCGGTTTCGATGCCTACGCGATCCCGGTTGCAGCCGCGCCGACCGCGACCCCTTACGAGAATCACGGCGCCCGTCGCTTCCCTGACCCTGCCGGCGGGGAACCAGCCGAGCTGGCTGTGCCCGCGACGCTGGAGCAGCTGCGCGGGCTCGTGGACCAAGTGGTGCTGCACTACGACAGCGAGGGATTGAGCCGCCGAACCTTTCCCATCCTGCAAAAGCGCGAGCGCAGCGCGCACTTTTTGGTCGATGTTGACGGCACCGTTTACCAGACGCTCGACATGCGTGAGCGCGCCTATCACGCGACCATCGCCAACAGCCGCTCGATCGGCATCGAGATCGCCAACCTTGGGGCCTATCCCCCGGGCGAAACCCAGGAGGCGGCCGCGTGGTATCAGCCCGCGCCGGATGGCACGGTGGTCATGCAAGCGCCGCCCGATGCCCGGCCGCGCGGCGTGCTCACGCCGGACTTTGTCGCCCGGCCGGATCGCCCGGAGCCCGTGTCTGGCGCGATCCACGGGGCGCCGCTCGTGCAATACGATTTTACGCCGGAGCAATACGCCGCGCTGGCGCACCTGCTCGCGGCGCTGCATCGGGCGCTGCCGGCCATCGCCCTTGACGCTCCGCGTGAGGCGGACGGACAGGTGGCGGCGCGGCAGCTCACGGCGGACGAGTTTGCGCGATTCCGCGGGCTGATCGGCCACTTTCACATCCAGGCCAACAAGGTCGACCCGGGTCCTGCGCTTCAGTGGGAACGGCTGATCGCCGCGGCCCGCGCGAGGGCCTCGGCTCAGGATTGACCGGGCGCGGGTTGTTTGCGCCCGAAAGCCGGATCGATGCGGAGTTTGGTTGCGACGTAGAGCGAGGGCAGGGTGGCGAGCATCACCCACCAGAAAAAGTTCACATAGCCCAGGTGTTCCTGGATCCAGCCCGCGGCCATGCCGGGCAGCATCATCCCCAGCGCCATGAATCCCGTGCCGATCGCGTAATGCGCGGTCTGGTGTGGCCCCTGCGCCACGAGCATGAGGTAGAGCAGGTAGGCGGTGAAACCGAAGCCGTAGCCGAGTTGCTCCACGGCCACGGCGGCGGCGACGAACCACGGGTTGCCGGGTTGGACGTAGGCCAGCAGGATAAACACCGCGTTGGGCAGATGCATCGCGGCCAGCATCGGCCAGAGCAGCCGGCGCAGGCCGAACTGCGACACAATGTAGCCGCCGGCCAGGCCGCCGAGGGTGAGGGCGATCACACCGATGGTGCCGTAGTAGAGTCCGACCTGTTCGGTGGTAAGACCCAGGCCGCCGGCCTCGCGGGGATCCAGCATGAAGGGAGTGGAGAGTTTCAGGAGCTGCGACTCCGCCAGCCGGTAGACCAGCATGAACGCGATCGCGATGCCGATGCCCGGCTTGCGGAAGAACGCGGCGAAGGTCGCAAAGTATCCGGCCACCGCGCCGCTCCCGGGCGCCGCGGGTTGATCCGCCTGCGGACGCGGCAGGACCAGCGCGTGATACATGCCGGCCAGCAGAAAAAGGCCGGCCAAGATGGCGAACACCTGCGTCCACGCCAGCGTCACGCTGCCCGTGACGGTTTGCAGTCGGCCGCTCAACCACACCA
>JBMSWZ010000271.1:0-3161 GCA_049425105.1 Cephaloticoccus sp. | reverse complement strand
TCCTCCCGGCCCACGGTGGCGGAATGGACAAAGCCGCCCGCCACGAGGAAACCGTCGAATCCGTCGCCAAGTTCGCTCGCGAGGCCCGCATCGACGCCGAGCCCGAGGTCATCGTGTCGTCCGCGCCGCTGCACGACGTCATCATCAAGCACTCGGGCGACTCCGAGGTCTGCTTCATCGGCATCAAGCTCGACGAAAACGCCCCCGAGCCCATGGCCGAGCACGCCCCGCTGGTCGACGGACTCAAGGGCCACATCTTCCTCGCGAAGAGTTGGGACAGCCTGCAATGAGCCCCCGGCCAAACCTTTCCGCCTTCGCTGGCTCTGGTTTCTCCTCGCCGTCGCCGCCGGCGGCGCCTTGGCCTGGGCCTGGCGGCGCGCGGCCACCCCGCCGCCCGTCGTCCCCCTCGAGGACGGCAAGACGATCGATTTTTCTCAAGGCCGCGCCGAGGTGCGCGACGAGGCCGCGGATCGCGCGGCGTCGGAGAAGGCGAAGCGCGAAATGGACGAGGCCACGGCCGACGTCACCTTTGCGCCGACCAAGCCGGCGCCCGCCGCCGAGGAAAGCCCCTGATCAACGCGCCGTGCGCACGCGCACGGTGTAGCGTTGCGCGGCGGGATTCGTCGCCGTGAACCGGACCGTCTCCGTCGCGCCCGCGGCGATTGCGAGGGGGCGAAACGGCGTTTCATCCTGCAGGGTGAAACCCTGCACGTCCTTGAAGACGCAGTTCACCTTGAGCCGGACCGGCGCGGCCGTGCGGTTCTGCAGGTTCACCGCCACCTCCAGCAACCCGGCGGCCGTCCGCCGCGGGAAGAATCCGGTGCAGGCCACGGCTTCCGCCGCGCCGCGGTCGAGCGGCGCGAAACGTTCGTCCGTGGCCTCCAACGCCGCGGCCCCCGTGGGTTCGCCGGGCGGCGTGGTGCAGCCGGCGAGCCCGAGCAGGGCGAAAAGGGGAAGCAGCCAAAGGCGTTTCATGGTGGGTGCAACCGCGGCGGCGCGCGGCGGTTCACGAGGTCGGCGGCGGCAGCGCGCGATTTTTCAATTCCGCCGTGCCCTGCATCACGATCTCCGTGTTGCGCGCGTCCACCAGGCGGAAGGTGTAGAGCAAGGTCACGTGCGGGCTCGGCCCCACCGGGCGCAGGTGCTGCAACCGCCCGGCCAGGAAGTAGTCCGGCTCCGCCGCCGCGGATGCGAATTTCCACGCGGGGCCCGCCCGATACTCCAGCTGCCCGCGCAACGCCGCGTCAAAGCCGGCCATCGCCAGCGCAAAGGGCGTGTCGTTGCTCACCGGCTCGACCACGATGCGCACACGCCGGCCGCGTTGGGCAATGTCCGGCACCAACCCGATTCCCTGCTGGATGTTGCCGCAGGCCACCACCACCTCCGAGGCGTCGAACCCGGTGTCGGCGATCTCGCCGCGCGCGTTGACCTGCAGTTCCGCCGCCGGCTTCAGCAGGTCGGCGCGCGGATCGGTCGTCACGCAGCCGCCGAGCAGCAGGACGGCCAGCAACGATCCCAGGGGCAGGCGCGGGGGCAGGCGATTCACGGCGCCGAGTGTGCGCGCGGGCGACGGGGAATCGAGACCATTCGCGGCGCTTGCCCCGCGCCCCACCGCGCGCGAGTTCATGCAAGCCAACGCGCTGCATCCCGCCAAACAGGCGCTGATTGCACGCGCTGAGGCGCTTGCGGAGGAGCTGATTGCCGGCGATGCCGCCCGGGCCGCCGCCGAGGGCCGCCCCTTCGGCGCCCCCGAGCGCGCCAAGGCCCGGGTCGACGCGATGGTCGAGACCCTGTTCACCACGTTCGAACCGCGGCCCTGACTTGCGCCCGGCCCCGCCGCTCCTACGCTGGGCCTTCCTATGCGCAATTTCATCGTCCTCGTTCTGGTCGGCCTTGGCCTGCTCACCCTCGCCCTCGTGGTGCGGTCCGGCATCTTCGCCCGCAAGGACCCGGGCCGCCCGATCAACAGCACGATGCGCCTGGCGATGGAAAACAACGGGCGGCCGGAGCTCAGCACCGAGGACGCCTGGCTCGTCGAAAAGCAGTTCATCGCCAAGCACCGCCAGCCCTCCGGCCTGATGTATGTGCCGCGCCGCGCCGGCGAAGGCCCGACGCCCGCCATCGGTCAGGAAGTCGTCGTCGATTACCAGGGCCGGCTGCTCGACGGCACCGTGTTCGACAGCTCCTACGACAAGGGGGCGCCGCTCACCTTCCGCGTCGGCTTGGGCCAGGTCATCGCCGGCTGGGACGAAGCGCTGCTCAACATGCGCAAGGGGGAGAAGCGCACGTTGATCGTGCCCCACTGGCTCGCCTACGGCGTCAACGGTCGCGGGCCGAAGATCCCGCCCCGCGCCACCCTCGTGTTCGAGGTCGAGTTGCTCGACATTCGCTGATCGCGGCGTGAGATTCGACCCGGCTGGTCCGGCCGGCCGTCCCGCCCCATGCAGGCGACCTCGACTATTTTCCGACGGCTCTTGCTCATCGTCCTCGCGGCGTTGCTGCCGCTGGTCGCCCTGCTCGGCCTCGCGCCCCACCAACAATTCCAGCGCGATCGCGCCCAGGCGCTCGGCGCCGCGCTGGACCGGCTGCTCGCTTCGCGGCCCTGAGCCGTCACAACCCGAGCAGGCTGCCGTTGCGCTTGAGCCAGCGTTCCGCCTCACGCCAGCCGGGGCACACTTCCTCGACTCGCGCCCAGAAGCGGTCGGAGTGGTTCATCTCCCGCAGGTGCATCAACTCGTGGTAGATGATGTAGTCGCGCACGAAGTCCGGCGTCTGCACGAGCCGCCAGTTCAGGGAGATGGTGCCGTGGGCCGAGCACGACCCCCAGCGCGAGCGCTGATTGCGCACCGTCACCAGCTTCACTTCCATGCCCGTCAACGCCGCCAGCTCCCAGGTGCGCGCGGGCAGCTCGATCTTGGCGCGCCGGGCAAAATGCGCCTCCAGCGTCGGCCGCAGGTCGCCGTCGAGACCGCGCACGCGAAACACATCCGCCGCCACGCAGACCTGCGGGCGCTCTCCCGTCGTCGCCACCCGGATCTCCGTCAGCTCGCCGCGCCACAGCACGTGCGTGCCGAGCACCCAGACTTCGGCGACGCGCGGGCGCCGGGGCTGCACCTCCTGCCCGGCGCCCTGCTGCCGGTGGCGTTCGCGCCCTTTGACGC
>JBMSWZ010000270.1:0-3183 GCA_049425105.1 Cephaloticoccus sp. | reverse complement strand
GGGCGGTCCACGCCGATGCGAAAAGCCGGGCCCGCGCCCGGCTTTTTTCGTGTCCGCTTCCGGCGGTTGTGGGCTTGCCGGTGGCGGGCCGGGGCGTTTCGTTCTTCCGTCTTGAACACCACGACCCACTACGACGTCGCCATCATCGGGGCGGGCATGGCCGGCCTCGCCGGCGGCATCCGGCTGGCCCCCTTCGGCCAGAAAGTCTGTGTGTTCGAGCGCCACAACGCCGTGGGTGGGCTCAATGGCTTCTACAGCCTCGACGGCCGCAAATACGACGTGGGCTTGCACGCCCTGACCAATTACGTGCGCCCGGGGGTGAAAGGCACCCCCCTGACCAAGCTCCTGCGGCAGCTGCGCATCGACCGCGAGGAGTTTGCCCTGTGCGAGCAAAAGCAAAGCCGCGTGGCTTTCGGCCCCAACGGCGGAACCAGCCTGCGGTTTACGAATGACTTTGCGGTATTCGAAAGCGAAGTGGCCCGGGCCTTTCCCCGACAGATTGACGGCTTTCGCGCCCTGGTGGCGTTCATTCGCGGCTACGACGACGTGTCGCTCGACGCGCAACCGGAGTCGGCCCGCGCCGTGGTGCGGCGGCCCATCACGGACCCCCTGCTCGAAGACATGCTCTTTTGCCCGGTCATGTATTACGGCAGCGCCCAGGAGCGGGACATGGAGTTCGGGCAGTTCGTGATCATGTTCAAGGCGCTCTTCTTCGAAGGCTTTGCCCGGCCCTTGGATGGCGTGCGGGTGATCCTACGGGTGCTGTTGGAGAAATTTCGCGCCGCCGGCGGCGAGCGTCGCATGAAGTGTGGAGTGCAAAGGCTCGTGGCCCGCCACGGCCGCGTCGACACGCTCGTGCTCGACAGCGGGGAGGAGATCACCGCCACGCACATCCTGTCCTCCGCCGGGGCCGCCGAAACTTTTGCGCTCTGCGCCACGCCCGAGGCGACCGATCAGCCCCGTTATCAACCGGGCGGCCATTCCTTTGTCGAGACGATCACGGTGCTGCGGGACCAACCGGCGGACCTGGGGTGGGGCGACGACACGATCATCTTCTTCAACGACTCCGAGCGCTTCCGTTACGAGCGGCCGGCGACGCAGGTCGACGTGCGCAGTGGAGTGATCTGCTTTCCGAACAACTTTGCTTATCCCGACGGCGCCAATCTCGACGAAGGGTTCTTCCGCGTCACCTGCCTGGCGGATCCACAGGCGTGGGTGGGGTTGCCCGAGGAAACCTACCGCGCGGACAAGGCACGGTGGTTTGCCGAGATCCAGCGCAGCGCGCGACGCTTTTTGCCGCCGGTGGCGGATGAGCGCCTGACCGGCGCCATCGTGGCCACGGACATGTTTACGCCGCGCACGATCACGAAGTTCACCGGCCACCTAAACGGCGCGATCTATGGCGCGCCGGAAAAGCTCCGTGATGGTCGCACCCCGTGGAGCAACCTCTACCTTTGCGGCACCGACCAGGGCTTTCTCGGCATCATCGGCGCCATGCTCAGCGGCATTTCGATGGCCAACTATCACATCCTCCGGGGCGGAAGCTGATCAAGCGCCGGCCACGGCGACGCCGTTGCGCTGATGGCAGTGCGGACATGAGACGTCGGGCAAGTAGCGCGGGTCCTGCTGTTCGGCGGGCGTGAGGGGCATCTGGCAGGCGAAGCACAACGCGGAGCCGGTTTCGCGCAGGTCGGCATCAACGCTCACACGCTTGTCGAAGACGAAACATTCGCCGTCGTAGTGCGCGCCGCCGCACTCCTCGAAATACTTCAAGATGCCGCCCTCCAGCTGGTGCACGTCGGTGAAGCCCGCCCGTTGCATGAAGGGACCGGCCTTTTCACACCGAATTCCGCCGGTGCAAAACATGACGACCGGCCGCGATTTCCACTCCTCGGGCAGGGCCGCCACGGCCCGTGGGAAATCCCGAAAATGTTGAATGCCCGCCGGGACCGCGCCGCGAAACGTGCCCATGCGCACCTCGTAGTCGTTGCGGGTATCGAGCAGGGTCACCGGCCGGCCCTCGTCCAGCCAGCGCTTCAGTTCCCGAGGCGGCAGCTTGGTGGCGGGGTGGCGCGCGGGGTCGATGCCGTCGACTCCAAAGGCGATGATCTCCGCCTTGATCTTAACCAGCATGCGGTTGAAGGGCTGCTCCTCGCTCAAGGACTCCTTGGCCGTAAGGTCGGCCAGGCCGGGCACGGCCCGCAATTCGGCCAACAGGGCGTCGACCGCGGCCCGGGGGCCGGCGACGAACAGGTTGATCCCCTCAGGGCTCAGGAGAATCGTTCCACGAAGGTCGAGCGACCTCGTCAGGGCCTGTAATCGCCCCCGCAGCGCCGGCAGGTCCGTGAGCGGCACGAAGCGGTAGGTGGAAAGGTTGACGATGGCGGCCATGACGGGACGGGTGAACCAACGGCAGGGCGGGGCGGATTTCAAGCCTCGCGACCCCGGCAAAAGCCCTTGCCAGTGTCCGCCGGCGTTTGTTTCGTTCAACCCTTCACATGGCCTACGATTGGTTAAAAGGAGTTGCGGACGAGTATGACGTCATCGTCATCGGCAGCGGTTTGGGCGGTCTGACCGGCGCCAACTGCCTCGCCAAGACCGGCCACAAGGTCCTGCTGCTTGAGCACCACTACCAGTTCGGCGGCCTGGCGACCTGGTTCACCCGGAAGGGCGGGCACATCTTCGATATTTCACTGCACGGTTTCCCGTCGGGCATGAAGAAGAGCTGCCGGAAATACTGGACCAAGGAGATCGCCGACTCGATCCACCAGCTGAAGGACATCCGCTTCGTGAACCCGCAGATGGACGTCTGGACGACGTTCACGCGCGAGGACTACACCCGGGTGCTGGTGGAGCAGTTCCACCTGCCGCAAACCCAGGTCGAGGCGTTCTACGATCACCTGAGGTCGATGAACTACTACGACAACAACCCGGAGACGACCGGGCAGATGTTCGAGCGGTTCTTCCCGGGCCGGCCGGACGTGCACCGGCTGCTGATGGAGCCGATCACCTACGCCAACGGCTCCACGCCGGAGGACCCCGCGATCACCTACGGCATTGTGTTCTCGAACTTCATGGGTGCAGGCGTCTTCACCTTCCAAGGCGGATCCGACCTGCTCATCAAGAAGATGGTCGCCGAGCTGAAGGCCAACGGCGTTGAGTGCCGCAAACACGTGATGGTGG
>JBMSWZ010000269.1:0-3188 GCA_049425105.1 Cephaloticoccus sp. | reverse complement strand
ATTGAAGGAAAGCCGCCGCCAGCTCGAAACGCTCATGCAAAACCTGCCCGGCATGGCGTATCGCTTCGGCTACGAGCACGGCCGCAAGGTCCTTTTCCTCAGCAACGGCAGCGAGCCGCTCACCGGCTACACCGTCGCGGAGCTGAGTTCCGGCCAGCCCCATCCCCGCGAAATCAGTCATCCGGAGGACCTACCCTTCGGGCGGCAGAAGACCCGTGAAGCCGTGCACGACCGGCGGTCTTTCGAGATGGAGTATCGCATCCGCACGAAGAACGGACCGGAGAAGTGGGTGCTCTCGCGCGGCCAGGGCGTCTACGCCGAGGACGGCCGCCTGCGCTTCATTGAGGGCCTCGTGATCGACATCTCCATGCGCAAACTTGTCGAGGCCCCGAACCTCCACATCGAACGCCGCATGCAGGAGACGCAGAAGCGCGAGAGCCTGGGCCTCCTTGCCGGCGGCGTGGCGCACGACTTCAACAATCTCCTCACCACCATTCTCGGGAATGCCACGATGGCGCGGCTCGACGGCTCGGGCGACCGCGGCGCGGCGGACAATCTCGCCCAGATCGAGCAGGCCGCCCGCCACGCCGCCACCCTCTGCAAGCAAATGCTCGCCTACGCCGGCCAGGGGCAGCTCACGAAGGAGAACGTCGACCTGAACCAGGTCATCCGCGAGATGCTGCCGCTCGTCCAAGCCAGCGTCGGCAACAGCGTCACCCTCGCTTTTCAGGCGGGTGAAAACCTGCCCAGCATCCACGCCGACCCCGCCGAGATCAGCCAAGTCGTGATGAACCTCGTCATCAACGCCGGTGAAGCGATGAACGGCGGCGAGGGCACCGTGGCCATCACCACCGCCGTGCGCTTGATCGAACCCGCGCGGCTCCAACTCTGCGTGCCCAGCAGCGAGCTGCCCTCGAGCCGCTGCCTGGTGCTGACGATCGCGGACACCGGTTCGGGCATGCCGGCCGACGTGATCAAGCGCATCTTCGATCCGTTCTTCAGCACCAAGTTTGAAGATCGCGGCCTGGGCCTCGCGGCGGTGATCGGCATCGTGCGCGGGCATCACGCCGCGCTGCAGGTGGAGAGCGAACCCGGCCGGGGCACCTGTTTCACCGTCATGTTCCCGCTGCCGGAAACGGCCGAGGCGGAGCGCCCGCCGGTCGCGCTGATCGTCGACGACGACGAACCCGTGCGCGAGGTGACGGGCGAGCTCATGCGCTCCCTCGGCTACGTGGCGGAGACTGCCGCGTCGGGCGAGGAAGCCATCGCGCGCGTGCAGGCCTATCCCGCGCGCTACGCCGTCGTCCTGCTCGATTGCGTCATGCCACGCGTCAGTGGCGAACATGCCCTGACCGTCCTGCAAGGGATCCGCGCCGACCTCCCCGTCATCCTCATGAGCGGAAACAATGAACGCGGCTCGCAAAACGGCGCCGTGCCTTTTCTGACCAAGCCGTTCAGCCGCGCCATACTCGAGGAAACGCTCCGGCGCATCCGGCCCGACGATTCGTCCGTCTAGAAGCGACTGGCGGCGCCGGCATAAGGCGGGCTGGAAGTTCAGTTTGCGCCTTGGCGTCGCCCGCCCACCTGCTTTGCTCACGATTCCGTCGTGTCCGTCTCCTCCGCCCAATCGCCCCACTCCGCCCGCCCGCTCTCCCTCGGCGTCATCTTTCTGACGATCTTCATCGATCTGCTGGGGTTCACCATCATCTTCCCGCTGTTCCCGGCGATTCTGGAGCATTACTTTCGGCTGGAAGGTGACACCGGGTTGCTGGGCTGGCTGCTGGCGCAGATCGACCGGCTTGCCGCGGTGGCCGGATCGCACGGCAATTACCAGGCCGTCCTGTTCGGCGGCATCCTCGGCTCCCTCTACGCCCTGCTCCAGTTCGTGTTCGCGCCCATCTGGGGCGGGCTTTCGGACCGCATCGGCCGACGCCGCGTCCTGCTGTTCACCATTTCGGGCACGGCCTTGAGCTACGTGCTCTGGTGCTTCAGCGGCTCATTCCTGCTCTTCATTTTTGCCCGCCTCTTGGGCGGAGCCTTCGCCGGCAACCTTTCCGTCGCCACCGCCGCCGTGGCCGACGTGACCACGCGTGAAAACCGCGCCAAGGGCATGGGCGTGGTCGGCGTGGCCTTTGGGTTGGGTTTTCTGTTCGGGCCCGCCATCGGCAGCGTGGCGGCCTTCCACGACCTCAGTGCCGGTCACCCCTCGCTCGCAGCCTGGGGCGTGAATCCGTTTTCCCTGCCCGCGCTGCTCTCGCTTGGGTTCGCGCTGGTGAATCTCCTCTGGGGCTGGCTGCGGTTTCGCGAGACGCTCGACCCGAGCACACATGCAGCCGACGGTCCGGTTCGCGTGCGCCATCCGCTGGGCGCGCTGATCCACGCCGAGGCCGGACCGGCGCGCCGCACCAACTGGCTCTACTTTGTCTTCAGCCTCGCTTTCAGCGGCATGGAATTCTCGCTGCCGTTCCTCGTCACGGAACGCTTCGGCTACGCGCCGACGGACATGTTCAAGATCTTCGTCTTCCTCGGGCTGGTGCTGATCTTCACCCAAGGCCTGATCGTCCGCCGCGCCGTGCCGCGCTTCGGTGAAAAACCCGTCCTGCTGGCCGGCCTCGCCTGCGTCGCCGTGGGCATCGCACTGGTGGGCTTGGCCCATTCCCACTTCGTCCTCTACCTCGGCCTCGCGGCCACGGGGCTCGGCGCCGGCCTCACCAATCCCTCGGTCTCGGCCCTCGTCTCGCTTTACAGCCCGGCGTCGCAGCAGGGCCGCATGCTCGGCATCTTCCGCTCGCTCGGTTCGCTCGCGCGCGGACTCGGACCGCTGGCGGCATGCTTCGCGTATTGGTGGCTGGGCGGCACCGTCACCTACGTGCTGGTCGCGGCATTCATCCTGATTCCGTGGACCCTGGCCTGGCCTCTGCCCCCGCCCGTCAAATGAAGCGTCTTTCCCGCTGCGTCCTCGCCGCCGTCGGCCTTCTGCTGCTCTTTGCCGCCGGCTGCCAGATTGCGCCGCGCGATCCCTTGCGCCCGGGCCGCACCAAACTCTCCGCCCCCCTGGTCGTGCTGCCCATGGAACGGCTCGGCAACTACGTCGTGGTCGGCGCCAAATGGGACCGGCACGGCCCGTATCACTTCCTCGGCGATACCGGCTCGCCCGTGCTTCACGTGTCGCCCGACCTGGCCGAGCG
>JBMSWZ010000268.1:0-3194 GCA_049425105.1 Cephaloticoccus sp. | reverse complement strand
GGCAGCATCCGCCCCGCCCGCCCCTCCGGCCGCGCCGGCGACTGGCTCGGCTCCCAAGCTACCGCCGCCGATTGCCCCCGCCGCGGCGGCGGCTCCGGCCGCGACTGGCGACGTCAAACTCATCCAGATCAAACCGCCGATCATCGTGCGTGATTTCGCGGCGGAGCTGGGCATGAAGCCGTTCAAGCTCATTTCCGAGCTCAACCAGCAGGGCGGTTTCGCCTCGATGAATTCGACCATCGAGGAAGCCGTCGCGATCGCCGTCGCGGAAAAGCACGGCTTCATGCTGGAGATCAAGCACCGCGGCGATGCGCCGGCCCAGCCCGCGCCGAAGACGGAGAAAACCGATCCGGAGGAAGAAGAGGCCAAGAACCTCGAACCGCGTCCGCCGGTGGTCTGCATCCTCGGCCACGTCGACCACGGCAAAACCTCGCTGCTCGACAAGATTCGGCAGGCCAATGTCGTTTCCGGCGAGGCCGGCGGCATCACGCAGCACATCGGCGCCTATCAGGTCGAGCTCAACGGCCGCAAGATCACCTTCCTTGATACCCCTGGCCACGCCGCCTTTACCAAGATGCGCGCGCGCGGCGCCACCGTCACCGACGTGGCCGTGCTCGTGGTCGCCGCCGACGACGGCTTCATGCCGCAGACCGACGAGGCCCTGAAGCACGCGCAGAAGGCCGGCGTCGCCCTCATTGTCGCCGTCAACAAGATGGACGTGAAGGGTGCGAACCTCGACCAGGTGAAGACCCAGATGCAGCAGCGCAACATCGCGCCGGAAGACTGGGGCGGCGAGACCATCACCGTTCCCGTGTCCGCCCTGAAGGGCGAGGGCATCGACACGTTGCTTGAAATGATCCTCCTCCAGGCCGACTTGCTGGAATTGAAGGCTAATCCGAAGGCGGAAGCCAGCGGGATCATTGTCGAGTCCGAGATCGATTTCGGCCGCGGCCCGATGGCCACGGTCATCGTGCAGCGCGGCACCCTCAAGGTCGGCGACGCCATCGTCAGCGGCCCGTTCTACGCCCGCGTTCGCGCGTTGTTCGATGACCAGGGTCGCAATGTGAAGGTCGCCCCGCCGTCGACCCCGGTGCGCGTCATCGGCTGGTCCGGCACGCCTGAGAGCGGCGCCGCGTTCAAGGCCGCCAAGAATCCCCGCGACGCGGAGCGCCTGGCCGAAGAAGAGGAGCTGCGCCTCAAGCAGCTCGTCACTTCGGCCGCCGCCGCGCCAAAGGAGGTTTCCGTCGAGCAGTTGTTTGCTAACATCGCCGCCACCCAGGCCAAGAGTCTCAAGGTGATCCTCAAGACCGATGTGTTCGGTTCGACCGAGGCGGTGCGCAACATTCTGGAAGGCATCCAGAGCACGAAGGTTTCACTTGAGGTCATCGCGGCCGACGTCGGCGTGGTTACCAAGAACGACGTGCTCATGGCCAGTGCCTCCAAGGCGGTCATCATCGGCTTCCACACCAAGCTCGAGAATGGCGTCACGCCCCTTGCCAAGCATCACGGCGTGCGCATCGAGACCTACGACATCATCTATGAATTGGGCGACAAGGTCCGCGAGATGATGGCCGACCTCCTCGAGCCGGAGCTGAAGGAAAACAAGCTCGGTGGCGCCGAGGTCCGTCAGGTCTTCCCGCTCGCCAAGGGTTTTGTCGCCGGCTGCCTGGTCACCGAGGGCAAGATCAACCGCAACGCCCTGGCCCGCCTCCGTCGCAAGAAGGACGTCGTGCACGAGGGCCGGGTCGGCACGCTCAAACGCTTCAAGGACGACGCCAACGAGGTCCGTGCCGGACTCGAGTGCGGCATCAAGCTCGACGATTTCAACGGCTATGAAGTCGGTGACGTCATTGAGGTCTACGAGGTGCAAAAAGTCAGGGCTTCGCTCTGATCGCCCCGATTCGGCCGGCCCAACCACCGCCGCCATGAGCAACCGGACCCTACGCGTAAACGTCCTCCTGCAACGGGAGCTGAGCGACATCCTGCGCCGAGATTACCAGACGGACGCCGTCAGCCTCACCATTACCGAGGTGCGGGTGGCGCCCGACCTGCGTGATGCGCGCGTCTTTGTGTCGGTGGTGGGAGACGATGACCATGCCCAGGACCGCATCCGTTGGCTGCGGCGCCAGTCGGCCGACATCCGGCGCGAACTCAGCCGGCGCATCGTGCTCAAGTTTCTGCCGAAGCTCGAATATGTCCTCGACCGTGCCGCCGAGCGGGGCACGCGCATTATGCAGCTGCTCAATGACTTGGACGCGCCGGAGACCGGAGGCGATAAGTGATGGAACTGCATTATCCGGAGATGGCGGCGCGGTTTCAGGCGCTGTTGCCTTCTCTCATGCACCGCAAGCTCGCGGTGATCGGACATGCGCGGCCGGATGGTGATTGCATCGGCTCGCAGATCGGTCTCGCCCGAGTGCTGGCCGCCGCCGGGGCGGACGTCGTGTGCGTCAACGCCGATCCGGTGCCGCGCCGCCTGCGGTTCCTGACCCGTTCGACCCGGGTCCTTCCAGCGGAGGAGGTCCTGCCGAACGCGAAGGATTTCACGGCCCTGTTGGTGGATTGCGCCGACAGCGCCCGCTGCGGCCAGCGCCTGCAGGTTGCATTCCCGCGCCCGTTGGCCATGTTCGACCACCACATTTCCAACGTGGGCTACGCGCAGCACGATTTCATCGACGTGCGCTCGGCGGCGACGGCGGAGATCCTGACCGGCCTGTTTTTGGACGCCGGGCTGGAGATCGACGCGGAAGCCGCCCAGGGCCTTTATGCCGGCATCCTCACGGACACCGGGCAGTTTCGCTTTCACTCCACCTCGCGGCGGTCGTTCATGCTGGCCGCCGAGCTGCTCGACCGCGGCGCCCGGCCCGCCGACGCCGGGTTTGAACTCTACGAGCGCGAGTCGATCGGCAAGCTCCGGCTCCTTGAGGCCTTTTTGCAATCGCTCAAGCTGGAAGCCGACGGACGGGTCTGCATCGGCGTCCTGCCCAAGGGAGTTTTTGCCGCGACTGGATCAGACCTCGAGGATACCGAGGGCTTGGTGGATTACGCCCGTTCCATTGACGGCGTGGAAATCGGCGTGCTGATCGAGGAGCGCGACAACGGCACGATCAAGGCCAGCCTGCGCGCCAAGGATCCGGTTTATCGCGTTGATCGCATTGCCGCGCAGTTCAACGGCGGCGGGCACGCCTGCGCCG
>JBMSWZ010000267.1:0-3200 GCA_049425105.1 Cephaloticoccus sp. | reverse complement strand
GACCATCCGCGGGCGGCGCTGGTGCCCGAGCGCCTCGAACCGCTCGTCACCACGGCGACCCGCACGCCGACTTCGGTTCGCACGCTCGGCACGGCCACGGATTTTCTCGACGCCGCGGAAGCCGCGCGCCGGCAGGTCTCGTCTCTGGCCGATCTGCTCGGCGACACCAGCGGGTCGCCGCTGTTTTCTTCCGGCGCGCCGGGCGGATCCACCGCGCTCTTTTTGCGCGGGGCCAACTCGAACCAGACCCTGTTCCTGGTCGACGGCCTGCGGTTGAACGACCCGAACACCGATTACGCGGTGTTCCTCGGCGGCGCGTGCCTCGCGGCCTGCGACAGCCTGGAAATCGCGCATGGTCCGCAGAGCACGCTCTACGGCGGCGAGGCGATTGGCGGGGTGGTGTCGCTGCGCGCCGGGCGGGGAGCAGGCGATCCGCGCGCGCGCGCGGCCCTGGAGCTTGGCTCCTTCGGCACGGTGCAGGCCGCGGCGACGGCGCAAGGCGAGCGCGGTGCCTCGGCCTATCACGTCGCGGTGCAGGGGGGGCACACCGACAACGAACGGCCGCACAACGCCTTCGCCAGCGCCAACACGACCGTGCGCTTGGATCATACGCTCAACGAGCGCGTCGCGATCGGCGGCACGCTCCGTTGGTTCCATGGCGACTACGAGTCGCCGGGCGACCGTTACACCAACGACCCGGACAACCGCGAGCAGGAGGACAATCTCCTCGTCACGACGTTCGTGAATTTTCGGCCCGCGACCGCCTGGCGCACCCGCGTGACCTTGGGCGGACAGGACCGGCGGTTTGTGTCCACCAATCCCGGCCCGACGGGCACGGCGGTCACGGTGGTGAAAAACCGGCGCGGGGTGCTGGACTGGCAAACCACGTGGACCGGCGCGGAGCGTCACCGCGTCACGGCAGGTTTCACCGCCGAGGCCAATCACACGCGCAACACCGGCTTCGGCGACATCAATGAGCGCCAGCAACTCGTGGCGGTTTTTGTGCAGGACGAGTTTTCGCCGGCCGACCATGTGCATATCACCGCCGGGCTGCGCAGCGACGACTTCGACACCTTTGGCCGGCAGACGACGGGGCGGGTGACGGCGGCGTGGTTGCTGGCGCAGGAGCGCGTCAAACTGCGCGGCAGCTACGGCACGGCGTTTCGCTCGCCGAGCTTCCTCGATCTCTACGGGCGCAGTGCGTCCTACGTCGGCAATCCCGGCCTCAGGCCGGAGACCGCGCGCGGCGGCGATGCCGGCGTGGATTTCTACCTCGCGGATGCGCACGGGACCTTTGGGATCACGTGGTTTGAGAACCGGTTTCGCGACTTGATCGTGTATGACTTCGCGGTGTTTCCGAGCACGGTTGCCAATGTCGAGCGCGCGCGCACGCGCGGGATCGAGGTGAAGGCCGACCTCAAGGTGGACGCCGCGACGCGGCTGCAACTGGCCTACACCGGACTCGAAGCCGATAACCTCACGCAAAGCACGCGGCTGCTGCGCCGGCCGCGGTATGCCCTCGGCGCCGATCTCGGGCACGAGTGGAGCGAGCGGTTCAATGCGGGCGTGGGCATCCGCTGGGTGGCGCAGCGCGAGGACGTGGATGCGGCGACCTTTCGCACCGTCGACGGTGAGGACTACACTGTGATGCGGATCTATGCGGCGTGGACAATCAACCCGCGCCTGACGCTGCGCGCCCGCGTGGAGAATCTCCTCGATGAGCGCTACGATGAGGTAAATGGCTACCCGCAACCCGGCGTCGGGGCGTATGTCGGCGTGGAGTGGCGGTTTTGACGGGGCGTTGCGGCTTGTCAGGGTGGGGCCGCGCCGCCTTGCTGGCGGCATGTTGAAGTTCCGGCTGATGGGATGGCTGCTCAGCGCGGTGCCGGTGTTCGCCGTGACGCGGTGATCGCCGAGCTCGGTGAACCCGAGAGCCACATGTCGTCGGGCCGGCGCGAGTTCCTCAACTACACCGACGGCCGCGTGATGCTTATCGACGGCAAGGTGCGCGAATGGCGCGGCCAGCTCGCGCGGCGCGATGCAGCGGCTCCGGCCGCCGCGCCGAAAGCGCCGCCGCCCGCGGCCCCCGCTCCGGTGCCGACCGCGCTGCCCGACGCTGCACCGACGGCCGCACCGCGTCGCACCGCCTTGTGGCACACTTCACTGGAACAGGCGCTGGCCGTGGCGAAGGCGGAGAACAAACTGATCCTCGCGTTGTTCACGGGCAGCGACTGGTGTCCGCCGTGCCAGACCTTTGAGGCGGAGGTGGCGCACGACGTGCAGTTTGCCGGGATTTTCGCGGGCAGTTTCGTGTTTTTCAAAAACGACTGGCTGCGGAACACCCCGCAGTCAACGGCGGTGGCGGCCGAGGTCCGGCGCGTGCGGCTGCGCTACGGTATCGCCCGCTACCCGACTTTGAAAATCCTCAACGCGGAGGGGAAGGTGCTCGACACCGTGAACTGGACCGGCGTCGAGGGCGGGGGCTCGTTCAAGGAGATCATGATCGAGGCCATCGACCATTCGCGCAAGGCGACCAAGGGCGGCGTGAAGGTCGAGCGCAGCTGGTGGCCGTTCTGAAAACGAAAACGCCCGCGATCGGGACGACCGCGGGCGTGAGAAGCAGGCGACGATTGCTCAGGCGGACGCGAGCGCCTGCTCGAGGTCGGCTTGGAGGTCGGCGAAGTCCTCGGTGCCGAGGGAGAGGCGCACGAAGTCCGGCGAGGTGCCGGTCGAGAGCTGTTCCTCGGGCGTGAGCTGGCTGTGCGTCGTGCTCGCCGGGTGAATGGCAAGCGACTTCGAGTCGCCGATGTTCGCAAGGTGCGAGAACAGCTTGAGGCTCTCGATGAATTTGCGCCCGGCCTCGAAGCCGCCCTTGAGGCCGAAACCGAGCAGGCCGCCGAAGCCGCCGCTGAGGTATTTCTTCGCCGCGGCGTGGTTGGGGCTGTCCTTCAGGCCGGGGTAGTTGACCCACGCGACTTTGTCGTGCGCGGCGAGGAGTTCGGCCGCCTTGAGGGCGTTCTCGCAAATGCGCGGCATGCGCAGGTGAATCGTCTCCAGGCCCTGCAGCATCAGGAAGGCGTTGAACGGCGAGATGCAGGCGCCGACGTCGCGCAGGAGCTGCAGGCGCATCTTGAGAATGTAGGCGACATTCGCGCCGCCGGCGGGCGGGAAGCTCTTGAAGGCGTCCCAGTGCACGAGCC
>JBMSWZ010000266.1:0-3234 GCA_049425105.1 Cephaloticoccus sp. | reverse complement strand
GAAGCTGATCGCCCATTGCGGTGAGTTGAGCGGCAAAGACCGCCGGGGCCTGGTAAGCACAGCGTATTATGAAGGCGGTCGAGCGGCATGTTGCGGACACAGAGACCGACGCCCATCTGAAGCGCGTGAAGGAGAGCATCCGCGCCTCCGGGGCCATGCGCGACTTCATCAACGTCGTTGACATGCAGTGAGTTCTCCCGCACGTTCGTACACATTCGCATGCAGTGTGTTGCATGTGCATCTGGCACGCAGCGGCTGGAACGTCGCTGCGGCTTGCAACAGGGAACTCGAAACTGGCCCACTTGGCGGCCAAGTCTCTTTGCTGGTTCGGAGGGTCGAACGGCACTCCTTTCGCTCAGAGCCTGTGCTTGGGTCGATCTTGCAAAACCGGGAGGACTTAATGGTAGCCTTTACGTTGAACGAGACGACGATCGATTTGGCGGTGCCAGACGATGCGACGCTGCTTTACGCGCTTGCATTCGATGCAAATGCGATTGGCCCGAAATTCGGTTGTGGCAAATCGCAATGTGGCGCATGCACAGTTCTAGTCGACGGAGAGCCAGTGCGCTCATGCGACACCAAAGTCGCCTCAGTCGCGGGGCGCAACGTCACGACACTCGCGGGTCTGCGCGAGCCTGATGGTAGCCCTGGCCCACTTCAGCGCGCGATGATTGCCGAGCAGGCGGCCCAATGCGGTTACTGCGCGTCCGGGGTCATCATGCAGGCGCAGGCTCTGCTGGATCGCAACCCAAACCCGACCGATGCCGATGTACGCTCAGCCCTCGCGGGTTTCCTTTGCCGCTGTGGTGCACACAACCGCATCGTCCGCGCCGTTCTGCGCGCCGCTCAGGAGCTGTGATCATGACCAAACTTTCGCAAATGAACCGCCGCGGCTTTCTGGCGGCCTCCGGGAGCCTGACGCTGGCCTTTGCACTGCCGCTGATGCCCGCCTTCGCTGCCGATCCGGTGGAACTTCCGGCTGACCTTAAAAATAACCCAATGCTGGATATGTGGATCCGCATCAATGCTAACGGCACAGTGAACCTGAACATCGGCAAGGTGGAACTGGGACAGGGCGTTCTAACCGCGTATGCTCAGGTCACGGCCGATCACCTCGATGTTGGCATGGATCGCTTGATTGTGACCGCCGGCGATACAGCAGAGACGCCTGATCAGGGAACCACGGCTGGCTCGGGATCGATGCCCGCGGCCTATTCTGCGATGCGCCTTGTCGCCGCCGAGGTTCGGGAGATCATGCTGGGCTTGGCTGCCGAGAAATTGGGCGTCGCTACTGACAGCCTAACAGTTGACGATGGCACGATCACGACCGCCGATGGTCGTAGCGCCACCTATTGGAACCTTGTCGACGGCAAGGTCTTGCATCGCGAAGCGACTGGTAAGGCCTATCTGAAGGCGCCCGAAGAACTGAAGATTGTCGGCACCTCTGTGCCGCGAATCGACATCCCCAGCATCATGAATGGCGAGGCGATCTTTCTTCAGGACCAACGCCCAGAGGGCATGGTCTTTGGTCAGGTGGTGCGGCCACCGACCTACAAGGCCCGTCTAACTTCACTGGACACCGCCGCTGTCGAGGCGATGCAGGGCGTAATAGCTGTTGTAAGGAGAAACAGCTTTATCGGGGTGGTTGCTCTTAGCAAGGATCAGGCGCTGCAGGCTGCCACCGCGCTTTCGCGCGTAGCCAGTTGGGAGGTCGAGAAGGATCTGCCGGGTAGCGCCAACATGAAGGAATGGCTACGCACACAAGAGGCGGTTATCGAAAAAAAGAAGGAACAGGTGCGGGCAAGCGGCCCGGCTCCGTCCAAGGTGGTCGCGCAGGAATACTATCGTCCTTATCAGATGCATGGCTCAATGGGCACCTCAGCGGCTATTGCAACGCTTGAGTCGGATGGTGTGACCAAGGTAATGACACACAGCCAGTCTGTCGGGCCGACCGCCAAGGCGATAGCTAAGTTGCTTGGGGTCGAAGAAGGCAAGGTACGTCTTCAACACGTTCAGGCCGCAGGTTGCTACGGTCACAACATGGCCGACGACGCCGCTGCAGATGCCGCGCTATTGGCGCAGGCGGTTCCAGGAAAACCCGTGTTTCTGCAATACACCCGTGAAGATGAGCATCTTTGGGAGCCGTACGGCTCGGCCATGTTGGTGACCGTCACGGCCGGCGTCGATGGCGCCGGTGACGTTCTTGACTGGGAACTGGACGTTTATTCTACGCCTCACGGCGCCCGACCGGGCGGCAATCCGTCAAACTTAGTATCGGCGAAGTATTGGGATCCTGCGTTCGACGTGGACACTATCCCCAAAAAGTCGGGCGGCGGACCCAATTACAACACCGCCCGCAACGCGATCGCCGATTATGATTTCCCGACCCAAATTGTGACTGATCGCTATATTCGCCAGGCGCCGGTTCGTGTATCTTCGACGCGCGGCCTTGGGGCGTACGGCAACATCTTCGCCATCGAGTCATTCATGGACGAGTTGGCCCACAGCGCCGGCGTGGACCCGGTAGAGTATCGACTACGCCACATGAAGGAACCCCGAGCGCGTGAGTGCATCGAGACGGCGGCCGCGCGTTTCGGCTGGTCCGGCTTCAAGAAGGAGCGCAACCGCGGTCGCGGCTTCGCCTTTGCACGCTACAAGAACTACGCTGCGATGTCGGCCCTGGCGCTCGAGGTTGAGGTAAATCCTCGCAACGGACGGATCCGCGTTTTGCGGGCAAATACAGCCAGCGATGCTGGCCAGGTTGTCAACCCCGACGGACTCATAAACCAGATCGAGGGTGGACTAATCCAGATGCTGAGCTGGACCCTGAAGGAAGAAGTGCGCTTTGACGATACCGCAATCCAGTCCTCAGATTGGGCGAGCTATCCGTTTCTTACCTTTACCGAGGTGCCGACGATCGACAGCGTGGTCATCAACCGCCCCGGCGAAAGCTATCTCGGCGCGGGCGAGGCATTGACTGGTCAGGCGGCCGCGGCGGTTGCAAACGCGGTGTTCGACGCAACCGGCGTTCGGATGCGCGATCTACCCTTCACGCCGCCGCGCGTTCAGGCGGCGCTTAAGGCCTGACTCACGATCGCATGCAACAGGCTGGCGGGCCGGGGCATCTCCCGGCCCGTTTGCATTTTCCATAGGGCGTCAACTTCGCTTCCAGTGGGCACTGATGATGGGTTGGGTAGCCCCTCCTGACGGCACTTGTGCCACTGTGATCCATGC
>JBMSWZ010000265.1:0-3236 GCA_049425105.1 Cephaloticoccus sp. | reverse complement strand
CAAAAAGTCCGTTGCCAAGCGCTTCAAACTTTCCGCCAAGGGCAAGTTGATGCACCGCTCGCCGGGGACCCGACACATCGCTCGGACCAAGTCCTCCAAACAAAAGCGGCGCCTCGGCCAGTCCAAGGCCCTTTCGGAAGGTCACGCGGTGCCGCTCAAGCGGTGCCTGCCCCACGGTCTCTGATCCCGGGCGAAGCGCAATACCACCAACTTCGCCAGGCGGGTGATCCTTAAAGCCGACCCGCCGGCGACTAACTCAAAGGAATAAACCAACATGGCTCGTGCAACCAACTCCCCCGCGTCGCGCAAGCGCCGCAAGAAAGTGCTGAAATACGCCAAAGGCTATTTCGGCAACAAGTCCCGGCTCTTCCGCTACGCGAAAGACGCCGTCCAGCATGCCTGGCAGCATGCCTACATCGCCCGGCGCAAGAAGAAGAGCGAGATGCGATCCCTCTGGATCGTGCGCCTCAACGCCGCCTGCCGCGCCGCCGGCATCAGCTACAGCCGATTCATGGAAGGTCTCAAAGCCGCCAATATCGAGCTCGACCGCCGGGTGCTCTCGAACCTCGCCATCGAGGACGAGGTGGCGTTTAACGCCCTGGTCAAGCAAGCCCAGGACGCGTTGAAGGCCAAGGCCGGCACCAAGGCCTGATCCACTTGACGCGAGCCGGGAAAGGCTCGCCTCCCTGTCTCGACATTTCGGAGGACGGGCCTCGACCGGGGCGCCGTCCTCTTTTATTTTCGCCCGCAGCCGCCACTCGGAACAACCCCTTACACCCATGCAGGAGACCTTGGATGCCATTGTTGCAAAAGCCCGCGCCGAATTCGCGGTGCTGGCCAATCAGGCCGAATTTGACGCCGCCAAGGCGCGGTTTGTCGGACCCAACGGCGAGCTGACCGCCCAGATGAAAAAAATGGGCGCCGTGCCGAAAGAGGAGCGCCCGACCGTCGGCAAGCTGATCAACGAAGCCAAGGTCCGCTTGCAGGAGGTCATGGATGCGGCGCACGCCCGCATCGAGGCCGCGCTGCTGCAGGCCAGCCTCGGACCGGCAATTGACCCGACGCTGCCTTCACCGGACCTGGGCCCGGGCACCTACCACCCGTTGACCCTCGTCCGCGAGGAGCTCACCCGCATCTTGCGCAAGGTCGGCTTTACAGTCGCCGACGGGCCGGAGGTGGAGACGGAGTATTACTGCTTTGACGCGTTGAATACCCCGGCGGATCACCCTGCGCGCGATGCGCAGGACACGTTCTACCTGCCGCGCGACGTGCGTTTCGGCAACGTGGCCAAGAAGACCGGCACGGAGCGCTACCTTCTGCGCACCCATACGTCGTCGGTGCAGATCCGGACTATGCTGAAGGACGAACCGCCGATTCGCATCGTGTCACCGGGTCGCGTCTATCGTCGTGACACCACCGATGCCACCCACTCGGCGAACTTCCAGCAGCTGGAGTGCCTCTATGTTGACCGCAACGTCACCGTCCGCGACCTGAAGGCGCTGCTCGACTACCTCTTCGAATCCTTGCTGGGCAAGGACACCAAGACCCGTTTCCGGCCGCACTACTTCGGCTACACCGAGCCGAGCTTTGAGGTCGACCTGACTGCAACCCACCTGCCGAAGGTGAACAAGGAATGGATTGAGATCGGCGGCTGCGGGATGGTTGATCCGGCGGTGTTCGCCGATGTGGGCTATGATCCCGAAGTCTGGAGCGGTTACGCTTTCGGCATGGGGATCGAGCGTCTGGCGATGCTGCTCTACGGCATCGATGACATCCGTTACTTCTACCAGAACGATCTCCGTTTCCTGAAACAGTTTGCCTGAGTCTGCGCATGAAAATTTCCCTCAACTGGCTCAAAGACTACATTGCGCTCACGGCGTCATCCGAGGAGATCAGCCGGGCGATCACGTTCCTCGGCTTCGAGGTCGAGGGCATTCATCAGACGGGTGCGCCGCGGCTGGAGCATGTGGTCGTTGGTGAAATCCTCACCCGCGACAAACACCCGAATGCGGACAAGCTTTCCGTGTGCACCGTCGACGTCGGCCCGGCCGGCGGCGTGAAGACCATTGTGTGCGGCGCGCCCAATTGTGATGCCGGGAAGCGCGTGATCGTGGCTCTCCCCGGCGCTGTGCTGCCGGGCGATTTTGTCATCAAGAAGTCAAAGATCCGCGGCCAGGAATCTGACGGTATGCTCTGCGCCACGGACGAGCTTGGGATGGGCGGAGATCATGCCGGTATCCTGCTGTTGGCGGGCGAACCGGCCCTGGGCACCCCGGCGAACGAGGTGCTGCCGGCCGGCGACGTGGTCTTTGACGTGGAAATCACGCCAAACCGCCCGGACTGCCAGTCTCACCTTGGCATCGCCCGCGAGCTGGCAGCCTGGTTCAAGCTGGAGCTCAAGTATCCGGAAATTCGTTTCAGTGGTGCCAGCGGCGAGCCGCGCCACGATCTGCTGGCGGGGGTCGAAGTGGCTTCGCCCGGTGACTGTCCGCTTTACACCGCGCACGTGGTGACTGGTGTCAAAGTGGGTCCCAGTCCGGAGTGGCTGCAGGCGCGGCTGACCGCCGTCGGGCTGCGGCCGATCAACAACATCGTCGACGTCGGCAACTATGTGATGCTGGAATACGGCCAGCCGTTGCATGCCTTCGACGCCGCCAAATTGACCGGCGCGCGGATCGAGGTGCGCCATGCCCGGCCTGGCGAGAAAATCACGACCCTCGACGGCAAGGAACGCGCGCTGGATGAATCCATGCTGGTGATCGCCGACGCGGCGCGTCCGGTGGTCCTTGCGGGCATCATGGGTGGTGTCGATTCCGGCGTGTCTGCGTCGACCACCGACGTCGTGTTGGAGTGCGCGGTGTTTCGGCGTCAGACCGTGCGCCGCACGGCCAAGCGCCTGAGCCTGGCTTCCGATTCGTCCTATCGCTACGAGCGCGGAGTGGACCCGCACCTGGCTCCCGAGGCCACGGCCCGGGCGCTCGACCTCATCGTCGAGACCGCGGGCGGCCGCGTGGTGGCGCCGGCGTGTCGCGTCGGCAGCGATGTGCCCTGGGAGCGCGAGATCGTGGTCACGCACGACTACATTTGTGAGCGGCTGGGCTTTGATATTCCGGCCGGGGAAATGAAGGCCTCCCTCGAGGCGCTGGAGTTTACCATTGTGCGGGAAGAACCAACCGAAAAGCGCGGACCAGCCTGGACCGTCTCGATCCCCAGTTGGCGGCAGGACCTCGACCGGC
>JBMSWZ010000264.1:0-3254 GCA_049425105.1 Cephaloticoccus sp. | reverse complement strand
GCACGCGGCTGGCGGCAGTCGCCGCCGCAGGTGCCTTCGGGTTGGTGCTGGCTTGGTCCAATCCCTTCCGCTTCGACGTCGAAAGCCGCTGGCGCGATGCCATCGGCGGTGATGCGGCCTTGCCCGGCGTAACCTTTGCCTTTGCCGGTCCGTCGGAGTTCGGCCCGGAGCGCCTCCAAGGCGCCGCGCCGCTCACGCCCCCGATTCTCCGGAATCTCTTTCACGGCACGGCTCCGGCCGGCCCAACCTTCACTGGCGTGGTTGTGAGCGCGCCGTTTACGCTGCAATCGCCGTGGCTGGTGGTGCCTTACGCGGGTTACCCAACGGGCCATGGCAACGGCCTGCGCCTGCGGCTGCTCGATGCCCACAGCGCGGACACGAGCGAGGAAATCGGCTGCCCGGGCCCCGGCGGCGACAGGATTCGTTTCTGGACCGTAGACACCTCACGCCTGCAAGGCCGCCAGGCCCGGCTGGTGTTGTATGATGGGCGCACGGACACGGAGGCTTGGGTTGCGGTGGCTCCGCCCGTGCCCACCACCGACCCGCAACTGGCCGGGGTGTTGACGCAGCAATTGATTCGCGAGCAGCAAGGCGCGACGCGGGTCACGCTGTGGGTCATCACGCTGGTGGCCGTCGGAGGGCTGTTGGCCAGCTGGCGCTACAATCGTTTTCGGCCGGCGCTTTAGTTCTTTTCGCACGAGTCAACCTCCCCTCTACTCGCCCGACGTGTCGGACACCGTCTCCCAACCCCCTGCGTCGCTTGAGATCACCGTGGTGATTCCCTGCCTCAACGAGGCACTGACCATCAAGGGATGCGTGCGCGAGGCCTTGGAGGCGATGCGCACCCACCAGATCAGCGGCGAGGTGCTCGTGGCGGACAACGGTTCGACCGACGGCTCGCAAAACCTGGCCACCGCCGCTGGCGCCCGGGTGGTGCCAATCGCCGCCAAGGGTTACGGCAACGCGCTGCGCGGCGGCATCGCCGCGGCCGCCGGGCGCTACATCCTGATGGGCGACGCCGACGGCAGCTATGCCTTCTCCCACCTGCCGCGCTTCGTGGAGCGGCTGCGGGCCGGCGCCGACTTGGTCATGGGCAATCGTTTCATGGGCGGCATCGAACCCGGCGCCATGCCGTGGAAAAACCGCCACATCGGCAATCCCGTGCTCTCACTGATCGGCCGCGTGTTCTTCAACACCAAGATCGGCGATTTTCACTGCGGACTGCGCGCCTTCTCGGCCGCGGCCTACCACCGCATGGACCTGCGCACGACCGGCATGGAGCTCGCCTCCGAGATCGTGATCAAGTCCGTGCTTTTCGGCCTGCGGGTCGAGGAAGTCCCCACCGTGTTGCGCAAGGATGGCCGCGACCGGCCGCCGCATCTGCGGCCGTGGCGTGATGGCTGGCGCCACCTCCGGTTCATGCTGCTGTTCAGTCCGCGCTGGTTGTTTTGGTATCCCGGCGTCGCATTGATGTCGGCCGGCATGGTCACTGGCGGCGCGTTGCTCGGCGGGCCGGTGCAATTGGGCCGGATCACGCTGGACGTGCACACCCTGCTGTTTGCGGCCGTCGCCGTGCTCATTGGATTTCAAGCCGCCTCCTTCGCCCTGCTCAGCAAGTTCTTCGCGATCCGCGCCGGCTTGCGGCGACCCGAGGAGGAGTTCGCCAAATGGTTCAGCTACCTCACGCTCGAGGCCGGATTGATCGTCGGCGGCCTGCTCGTGCTCGCCGGTCTGGCGCTTTCCGTCGGCGCCGTCTGGTCCTGGGGCGGCCACGGGTTCGGCCAGCTGCAACCCAGCGAAATGCTCCGCCTCGTAATCCCGGGGGCCCTCTCGCTCGTGTTGGGCTGCCAGCTGATTTTGACGAGTTTCTTCCTGGGTGTCCTGCGGCTGGATACCCGCGCCGAAGGCCATGAGTGATTCCACCCGACAGCGGCTATGGCTCGTCGCGGCGGGTCTACTGACGGCGTTGAAACTCTGGTTCACGCGGGGCCAAGGCGTCTACGCCATCGGCAGCGCGGGGTTGGATGACCGACTATTCGTCGAACTCGCGCAGCACCTCGTGCGCGGCGATTGGCTCGGGCCCTACGACGTCCTCACCCTCGCCAAGGGCCCCGCCTACCCGCTGTTCATCGCCGCGACCTTTCTCGTCGGTCTGCCCTTGTTTGCGGCGCAGCACTTGTTCTACGCCGCGGCCTGCCTGGCCTTCGTGGCGGCACTGCGCCTCGCCGTGCGTTCCGCGGGACTCCGCTTCGCCGCCTTTGCCCTGCTCATGGTCAATCCGATGACCTTCGATGCCCCGGGCATGGGCCGGGTGTTGCGGCAGCAAATCTACGGTCCGCTCGCGTTGATGATAATTGCCGGGCTCGTCGCCCTCTATCTTAGACGGGATCGAAACTGGCGGGTCAATCTTCCCTGGGCCTTGCTGCTGGGCGCCGCGGCGGGGGCTTTCTACCTCACCCGCGAGGAGGCCGTCTGGCTGTTGCCCACGGTCTTGGTCCTCGTGGTGGCCTGCATCGTCGGTGCGCGGCGGAGCTCCCGACTTCGTGCCTGCCACACCGTGGCCCTCCTCGGCCTCGCCACCGGCGTGGCCACCGTGCCAGTCATCGCCGTGAGCGCTCTCAACCAGCACTACTATGGTTGGTTTGGAACCTGTGAATTCCGCGCGGCGGCCTTCCGCGATGCCTACGGCGCCATGACCCGGGTGGAAGTAGGACCGGAGTTGCCCTATATCCCGGTTTCGCGTGAGGCCCGCGTCGCCATGGCGGAAATCAGCCCGGCCTTTGCCGAGGTTCAGAGAGCCTTCGACTCCGGTCTCGCCCAGGCGTGGGCCGGTCACGGCGAGTTTTTCACCGGTTTGCCAGCGGACGACGAACAAATCGGGGGCGGCTGGTTTATGTGGGCACTTCGCGAAGCCGTGGCCCAGGCTGGTCATGCATCCGACGCCGCCACCGCCCTCGCCTTTTATCAACGGCTGGCGGACGAAATTAATACCGCTTGCGCCGACGGCCGGCTCCCCGCCGGGCCGGAGCGCAGCGGCTTCGCGCCGCGTTGGCGCGAGGGTGACAGCGCACGGTTGGTGGGTGCCCTTGGCGAACTGACTGATTTCGTGGTGCGCTTCCGCCACTTCGGCGCGACTCCTCCGCCCAGCACCGGCTCACCCGAAGAATTGCAGCTTTTCCGCGACCTGACGCGCGAGCGCCTGCAACCACCGGCCGGGGAACTCGATGTCGTCGGCGCCAGGCGCTTCATGCTCA
>JBMSWZ010000263.1:0-3266 GCA_049425105.1 Cephaloticoccus sp. | reverse complement strand
CGTGTTGCCATTGATCGGTATCCGGTGACCAATGCCGACTACGCGGCCTTTCTCGCGGCGACGGGTTATCGCCCGGCTCAGGCGCACGGTTTCCTGCGGCACTGGGTCAATGGCACGCCGCCCGCCGGGCAGGAACGCCATCCTGTCGTGCACGTTGATCTCGACGATGTGCGCGCCTATGCGGTTTGGGCGGGCAAGCGTTTGCCGACGGAGGAAGAGTGGTGGGCCGCAGCCGGCGGTCTGACGGGCCGGCTCTACCCGTGGGGCGACGCGCTGGCCGAGGGCCGGTGCAACGGCGGGCGGGGCGGAGGGACGACCCCGGTGGACGCCTTTCCGGCCGGCGCCGCCCCCTCGGGCGCGGAGGACCTTTGCGGCAACGTCTGGGAATGGACCGAGAGCGAGCGCGCCGACGGCCGCAACCGGCATGTCATCCTCAAGGGTGGTAGCTGGTTCAACCCTCTCGGGTCCATGTGGTATCTGGACGGCGGGCCGCAGCCGATTGATTGGGGCACGAAATTCCTGCTGGCCTGGCCCGGACTCGACCGCGCGGCGACCATCGGTTTTCGGTGCGTGCGGCCGCTGGAATAATCCGCGGCCGCTTGCCAATTTCCCGCTCCCGGTTATCGCTTGCGCCATGAAACTTCGTGCCGTCGGCGCCAGTCTGTTGTTCCTTTGTTCCGCGTTGTTCAGCTCCGCCGCGCCACTTGCGGTGGGTGAGGCCGCGCCCGCGGTGACCGCGCTCACCGACGCCGGCACGGCGCTCAATCTGGGCGACGTCTACGCCGCGCAGCGTTATACCTTGGTTTACTTTTACCCGAAGGCCGGCACGTCGGGTTGCACCGCGCAGGGTTGCTCGTTGCGCGACGCCTACGAGGACTTGACGAAGCAGGGCGTGGCGGTGATCGGGGTGAGCACCGACACGGTCGAGGCGCAGCACAAGTTCAAGGAAGAGCAGCAGTTTCCCTTCACCTTGCTCGCCGACACGGATGAGAAGGTCATGAATGCCTTTGGCGTCGGCAAGATGCCGGTCACCGGCTGGGCCTCGCGCAGTGCGTTCCTGATCAAGGACGGCAGGATCATCTGGGCGGACTACCGCGCAAGCACGAGCCGCCAGGCGGCCGATGTGCTGCGGGTGCTCGCCAATCAGGTCGACTGATCAAAGCTCGTCGTCGTCCACGCCGGGCAGCACGTCCGCCGCGGGATCCGACCGCACGCGGCGCAGCCAGTCGGCCAGCAGCGGTTCCGCCGCGACCAGATCCGCCGGAAACGGCGCCGCCAGCAGGTCAATGGCCCGCAACGCCCCGTCGGCCGCGCGCACGAGGTTGCGCGCGTGCAGGTCGGCGACCAGCCACGGTTCGTCGTCACGGAAGAACAGCCGCGGGTGATCGCGGTGGGCCCGGAGGAAACGCGCGGGGATGGGGATGAGTGCGGCGGGTTGCAGCGCGGAGGTGTCGGCGCCGTCGGTCAGGCTCGTGCCAAGGGTCTGCTTGGTGATGAGGATGCCCTCGCGGCGCGTCACGCCGAGGACCTCGGTCGGCATGCCGTCCAGCCGCAGGATGAGGTCGAATTTTTCCAGCATTGCGCGGTAGCTGCCGTCGCTGGCCGTGGCCAGAAGCGCAATCTCGTCGCCGCGGGAAAAGGTGAAGCTGCCGCCGATGCGGCCCTCCTCGCGCGGCATGAAAAACTTGTAGATCGAGTGGTCGGCTGCCTCGAAGGCGGTGGCCTCGACGCCGCTGCTGATCGGCCGCAGGTGCGGCCCGGCTTCGCCGAGGAGGTCCTCCACGTCGGGCGGAAACCCAAAGGATTCCAGCGCCAGGAGCGGCAGGGTGGCGCGGAAGGCGCGGGCCGCGGCGTCCAGCTCGTGCCAGTCCGGATCGGCCGCCGCGAGCAGGCCTACTTCGTCGGGTTCCCAGTGGACGAGGTCGTCGTCCGGATCCGTGCCGATGCCGACGCGCGCCGCTGCCGCGACGAAGCGATCGAGCGCTTCCAGTCGTCGGCGGTGATCGTGGAGAAGCGCGCTTCTTTCGGCGTCCGCGGGGAGGCGCCCGCCTTGGACGCAGGTGGGTTGTCCGGTGAAGGGGTCTTGCATGGGTCCGCCATGGGCGCACGGTCGGCGCGGGCCGGCGGGAACGCAAAGCGTTTTTGCCGACAACTTATTCGCAAGCCCGCGTTCGCCGGGCCCTCAGATCGCGACCTCGTCGCCGGTGGCGGCCGCCGCGGGCGGCTTTACGCTCACGAGCACCTTGTCGACGCGATGGCGGTCCATGTCCATGACCTCGAAGGTCAGGCGTTCCCACTCAAACTTGTCGCCGACCTTCGGGATGCGGCCGAAGTGCGTGGTGACGAAGCCGCCGAGCGACTGGAAGTCCGCCTCGCCCTCGTGGGGAAGGTCTTTCTCGATGGCGAGCAGGTCCTTGAACTCGCCGATCGGCAGGGTGGCGTCGATGAGCCAGGTGCCGTCCTCGCGCTTGTGCGCGCCGGGCGACTCGCGGGTCGGGCCGTGGTCGGGCAGGTCGCCCACGATGGCCTCCAGCACGTCGATCAACGTGACCAGGCCCTGGATGGCGCCGAATTCGTCGGTGACGATGGCGATGTGCTTGCCGGTCTTCTTGAATTTCTCGAGCAGCTGGATGGCGGTCATCTTTTCCGACACGTTGAGCGGCGGCACGAGGAGGTTCTTCAGCGGCGTGGGCAGGCCGATGGCGGAATGCGCCCAGAGCGACTTCACCGACACGAGGCCGACGACTTGGTCGCGCGTGCTCTGGTAAACCGGGAAATACGAATGGCCGCTGGTCACGATCTTGCGCCAGTTGACCTCCTCCGGGTCGTCGAGGTTGAGGAAGACGATCTTCGGCCGCGGCGTCATCAACTCTGTGACCGGGTAGTCATCGAGTTCCAGCACGCTCTCGACCATTTCCTTTTCCGCGCGCTTGAAGACGCCGGCGTGGAGCCCTTGCTCGACGAGGTTGCGGACCTCGTCGTCGCCCACGGATTCCGCGGCCGAACGGGCCCGGAGCCGGAACAGCCGCGCAAAAGCAGTCACCGCGCGCTCCAGCACGAACAGCACGGGCGTGGCCAGCCGCGTGAAGGCGGACATGGCCGCGGCCAGCTGTTTGATCACCGCCTCGGGATGGGCGTGCGCGATGCGCTTCGGGACCAGTTCGCCGAAATACAACATGAACCCGGTCAGGGCCACGGTCACGAACCCGAATGCCAGCGGCTGGGCCCAGTCGGCCAGCGGCGGCCATTGCGCGAGCCAGGCGCCG
>JBMSWZ010000262.1:0-3275 GCA_049425105.1 Cephaloticoccus sp. | reverse complement strand
GGCCAACTGTCGGCGAGATTCCACAGGAAGATGCCCCAGCAGGTCGGTTGCGCGCCGTAGAACCCGACCCAGAACTTCGAGGCTTCGGCCTGGAGTTGCTGCGACTTCGCGATGAGATCGGGCAGGTCCTTCGGCTCTTCCCAACCCGCCGCGGCGATGCTCTCCCAGTTATGCCGGTAGCGCGCCACGCGATCGAGGCGGATGCAGTCGGCACCGTGGGTAAAGTGCTCCTCGTTCCACACCGGCCAGAGCTTGTCCTCGGGCACCCAGCTCTTGATCACATCGAGATCCGGCAGGGACAGATGGCCGATCTCCGTCACCATGCGCGGCGCCTGCTTCACGTAGAAGTCGGACTGGTAGGAGAAACCGTGTCCCCAGATGTGGCAGTCGCCTTCCTTCGGCTCGTTCTGATCGTAGGTCAGCGGCGAGTAAGGCGAGGTCGGCACGTAGGGTGTGAGCGGCGCATGCGTGTGCACGACGTCGCGCAGCACTTCCTTGCTGAGCCGGTTGTGTCGGTAGGCCGGATAACCAAAGCTGTTGTCCGCCAGCACGTCGTTCTCGTTGTCGCCGAACCAAGCGATGACGCAGGCAAACTTCCGCAGCCGCCGCACCACGTGCGTGGCCTCCCGCCGCGCCTCGTCGAGGAACGCGAGGTCCTGCGGGTAACAGCCGCACGCGAACATGAAGTCATGCGTGATGACGATGCCGAGCTCGTCGCAACGGGCGTAGAACGCGTCGGCTTCGTAGACGCCGCCGCCCCAGACGCGCATGGCGTTGATGTTGGCGTCCTTCGCGGCGTCGAGCAGTTGATGATAGCGCGGCGTGTCCACGCGGCAGAACATCGCGTCCGCCGGCGTCCAGTTCATGCCCTTCATGAAGATCTTCTTGCCGTTGATCGCGAAGACGAACGACACGCCGCCGTCCGCATCGGGCTCCTGGATGAGGCGCACCGTGCGAATGCCAAACCGGCCGGAGCGGCGGTCCCATTCGCGGCCATCGCGTCGCAGCACCACGCTCCAGTCGTGCAAGGGCTGCGCGCCATGATTGTGCGGCCACCAGAGCTTCGCCTTCGGCACGATGAACTTCGCCACCGCGCGGCCGTTGCTGGGATCGCAATCGATGGTGACCGTGCGCGACTGTCCGGCGACAGTGAGATCGCACTCCACCGCCGCCGGCGTGCCGTGATTGAAACGCAGCTCCACCAAGGCCTCGAGTTCGGCGCTGCCGTCGGGATGGAGCGCCACCGTGGTCACCGCCACCTCATCGAGTTCGACGGGTTCCGCCACGATCCACGACACGGGCTTCCAGATGCCGGTCGTAACCAGCCGGGGCGAGATGTTCCAGCCGTAGCACGACTGGGACTTGCGCACGAGCAGCCGGGTCGCCTGCCCGTAACCGCGCACTTCCGGCGTGTAAACGCGGCCCGGCGGAAACATCGGCGCGCCGAGGCAGACTTCGAGCTGATTGGCTTGGCCAGGCTGCACGTGATCGGTCACATCGACGCGCAGCGGCGTGAACATGTTTTGGTGCCGCGCCACCTCTTTGCCGTTCAGGAAAATCGTCGCAAACACATCGAGGCCCTCGAACAGCAGGTGCAGCCGGCGGCCGGCGGGCACTGCCGGCGGCGCTACCTCGGTGCGATACCACCAGTCCATCTCCTCCATCCAGCGGATGCGGTCGTGGTTCAACCCGTAGAACGGATCCCCGATCAGCCCGGCGCGTTGGTAATCCAGATGCACGTCGCCCGGCACTTGGGCGGGCACCCAGCGCTCGGCCAGTTTGGAGGCGGAGCAGGCTTGGGTCGGGCCGAGGTGAGGCTCGGCGTGCATGACTTGCCAATCGGCGTTCAGGGGCAGGGTTTGTTTCATGGGGAAGTAAAGGGGACCGGGGTGCAGAATTGGGGGTGTTCTCAGTCATTCTCAGCGCAGCGAAGCATCCAACATCCGCTACACCGACAGGTCTCGTGGATTCTTCGCTTTGCGCCGAATGACAAACCCGAAGCGGCTGATTATTCCTAGCTGGGCAGCATGCGCACGCGGCGGTCCTTGCGCGGGAATTGCAGGGTGACCACCGTGCCGACGCCCTCCTTGCTCTCGATCCCGATCTGCCCGCCATGCTCGCGCATGATGCGCTGCACCACCATCAGGCCGAGGCCGTGCCCGCCGGGTTTGGTGGTGTGGTAGGGCCGGAAGAGCCGCGTGAGGTCCTCCTGTTTGATGCCCGCGCCGCTGTCGCCGAAAGCGAGGTAAACCATGTCGTCATCTGTGCGCGCCTTGATGCGCAGCCGGCCGCCGGGCTGCATGGCCTCGACCGCATTCTTGAGGATGTTGAAGAAAATCTGTTTCAGCTGGTTCCGGTCCGCCATGACCACCGGCAGGTCCTCGCGGGTCTCGGCCTCCACGCGGATGCCGCGGTCGGCGAGCTCGCGCTGCTGAAACGCCAACACCTCCGTCAGCACCTCGGTGAGCTGGGTCTCACGCAAATCCGGCGGCTGCGGGCGGATGGCCTCGAGGAAGTTCGTGATGATGCCGTCCAGCCGCTTCACCTCGCCCTCGCAGATGCGGATGCTTTCCGCCACGGACTCGGTTTCCTTCGAGGCCTTGAGCTTCTTCAGCTTCCGGTTGATCAGCTGCAGGTGGATGGTGAGCGAGTTGAGCGGGTTGCCCAGCTCATGCGCCACGCCGGCGGCGAGCAGGAGAACGGACGAGGTGCGCTCGTTCTCGATGCGTTCCTCCGTGTTCTGCTTTGTCCGCGTGATATCGGAGAGGATGACCGCAAACCGCCGCCCGCCCGCATGCTGCTCGGCAAACGGCACCATGTAGAGCTGCACGGTGCGCGGCTCCGGATAGGTGAGCTCGAATTCGCGGGTCACGACCGGCAAGGCCGCGTCGTCGTTTAGCGCGATGCCGAGCGAGGCGCGCAGGCCCGGCACCAGCCGCCAGAGCGTTTCGCCCACCAAGCCGTCCTCGCCCAATCCGATCAGGCGGTGCGCGGCGAGGTTGGCGTATTCAATTTCGCCATCGAGCGTGATGACGAGCACGCCCTCCTGCAGGGTGTTGAAGATATCCTCAAACAGCTCCCGCTCTCGTGCCAGCCGTTGCACCAGGTTGGTCAGGTTGACCGGATCCAGGGTGTCGAGACGGCCCAGCACACGGTCGAGCGAGGAGTGCTTCTTCGGGGGCATCGCCGGCGTTTGTGCACCACCCGCGGCACCCGGTCAACGCCGGGCCGAGGCCAAGTGTAGGGCGGGGTCTCCGAACCCCGCCTTGCATCCG
>JBMSWZ010000261.1:0-3294 GCA_049425105.1 Cephaloticoccus sp. | reverse complement strand
TTCAAGCGGCAAAAAACCTGCCGAATATGGTGGTAAAACGCCCGGGCTGCTTAAACTTGCCGACTATGCAATGGCTGGTCATCGCCATCGGTTTCACCCTTGGCATTTCCTTTTTCTGCTCCCTGTTCGAGGCGCTGGTCCTGAGCACCACGGTCGCGGACATCCAGAATCTCAAGAAGCAGAACCTCCGGCGGGGCGAGATCCTGGAGAAACTCAAGTCCAGTTTGGACGAGACCATTTCCGCCATCCTGACGCTCAACACCGTCGCCAACACCCTCGGCTCGGTGATCATCGGCGGACTCACGACGAAGCTGTTCGGCGACGCCGCCCTCGGCGTCCTGTCCGCCGGCCTGACTCTCGCGATCCTGGTGTTTTCCGAGGTCCTGCCGAAGAACCTCGGCGTCGCCTATCGGCGCGCCCTCCAACCCCATGTGGTTTACCCGCTGTGGTGGATCCGCCGGGCGCTCGCGCCGATCACCTACATGTGCACCCTGCTGGTGCGGTGGGCGATTCCCAACCAGGGGCAGGCCCACACCGACGACGAGGAGATCATCCTTTTGGCCGAACGCGGCGCGCAGCAAGGGTCGCTCACCCGCAGCGAATCCAGCATCATCGCGAACGCCCTTTCCCTCGACGATGTGCGGGTGAACGAGATCATGCCCCCGCGCATCGTCGTGACGGCCCTCCGTCGCAACGCCACGGTCAGCGAATTATTCCGCGTCTACCCCAACCTGCCCTTTGGCCGCATGCCGGTCTACGGCGAGAACCTGGACGAGATTGTCGGCCTGGTCCGGCGCCGCGCCCTGCAGAATGCCACGGCCCACGACCGCGATACGGAATTGGTCGAGAAGCTGATGAAGGAAATCCACTTCATTCCCGACACGATCACGGCCGGCAGCGCCCTGCAGGTCTTCCTTCGCACCCATCAGCAGCTGCCGGTCGTGGTGGACGAATTTGGCTCGACCGCCGGCGTGCTTACCATGGAGGACGTCATCGAGCACATCCTGGGCCGCGAGATTTTTGAAAAGGATGACGTGGCGGTGGACATGCGTGAACTCGCCCGCGCCAAGCAGCGTAAGCAGTCGGGCGAGGTTGAGCCCCCGACCGCCAAGGCCAAGGCTGCCGAATGACCCCCGGTCTCCTCGCCTACTGGACCCACGACCTGAGCCCGTTTCTCATCCGCTTCGGCGAGAACTTCGGGATCCGGTATTACGGCGTGGCCTACCTGCTGGGCTTTGTCGCCGGCGCCTGGTTGCTGCGTCGCTATGCGCGCGCCGGCCGCTCGCAACTGCCCGCGGCTGCGGTGATGGACTTTATGACCGCGCTGGTCATCGGCGTCATGGCCGGCGGGCGGTTGGGCTACTTTGTTTTCTACCAACCCGCGGCTTTGATCCATGACCCTCTGGTGCTGTTACGGGTCTGGGAAGGCGGGATGGCCAGCCACGGCGGTTTTCTCGGCGTGATCGCGGCCCTCGCATGGTTCGCGCGTCGCCAGAAAGTCTCGTTTCTCCATCTCGGGGATCTCGTCGCCGCCAGCGCGGCCGCTGGTTTGTTCTTCGGCCGGCTGGCGAACTTCATTAATGGCGAGCTCTGGGGCAAACCCACGACGGTGGCCTGGGCGGTGATCTTTCCCGACAGCCCGCTGCCCCTCACGCCGCGCCATCCGTCCCAACTCTATGAAGCCTTGCTTGAAGGCGCGTTGCTGCTGGGTCTGGCCCAATGGCGCTTCTGGAAAACCTCCATTGTGCAACGCATCCCGGGCGTGCTGGCGGGCGAGTTCCTGGCGGCCTACGCCCTGTTGCGCATCATCGGCGAGCTTTTCCGCGAACCCGACGCTGCGCTGATTCTCGGCCTGAGCCGCGGCACGTTTTATTCGGGCTTCACGGCCGCCGCCGGCTTGGCCTTGATCACCATCGCCCGGGCCCGCGGCGCGGCGAAACCGTGACTCAGACCACGGTCCCCGCCGGAATCTCGCCGCCCTTGGGCACAATCAACACGCCATCGCGGACAATCACAGCTCCGTCGGCATAGCGCCCATCCAGCTTTCCCTCGGCCTTGAGCACGCAGTTGTCGCCGATGCGCGCATTCTTGTCGATGATCGCACCCGTGATCCGGCAATTGCGACCGACGCCGAGATGTGGCCGGCCGGCCTCGTCATTGGCCGCCAGTTGTTCGTCGGTCTCATAGTAGTCCGAACCCATCAGCACCACGTTCTCCAAGATCGTGCCGTCCGCCACGAACGAGCGGATGCCAAACACACAATGCCGGAGTTTGCTGTCGCTGATGATCGAACCGTCACCGACCACCACGTTGTCGACGTCGCAGCGGTTCAGTTTTGAGGCCGGCAGGTAGCGATCCTGGGTGTAGACCGGGGCGGTCGGGTCGAAAAAGTTGAACGGCGGCAGCGGCTGCGCCAGCGCGAGGTTGGCCTCAAAAAAAGCCTTCACCGTGCCGATGTCCTCCCAGTAGCCCTCGAAAATGTGCGCGTAGAGCTTCTTGCGCCCAAGCAGGCTGGGAATAACCTCCTTGCCAAAATCGGTCATCGTGTTGTCGAGCGCCTCGGCCAGCACCGCGCGGTTGAACACGTAAATGCCCATCGACGCCAGGCAGTGCTTCTCCCCGCTCGGCGACTTGAGGGTCTGCTCCAGCTTCGGGCTGAGCGTCAGTCCCGCGATGACCGCCGGGTCCTTGGGTTTCTCTGCAAACTCGCCGATCGCCAAATTCTCGTCCACTTTCATCAGGCCGAGGCCCTCGATCTTGGAGACGGGAAACGGAATCGCGGAGATCGTCACGTCGGCGCCGCTCTTCAGGTGCGCCTCGATGATCTCGCGGAAATCCATCTTGTAAAGCTGGTCGCCCGAGAGGATCAGGACCAGGTCGTGATCAAACTTGCGAAAATGGATCAGGTTGCGGCGCACCCCATCCGCCGGGCCCGGATACCAATCGGCGCTTTTTTCAGTCTGTTCCGCCGAGAGGATGTCCACAAAGCCCCCGCCAAAGGGATCAAAGTGATAGGTGCCCTGAATGTGCCGGTGCAGCGAGGCGGTGTTGAACTGGGTCAGCAGAAAGATCCGGTTGATGTCGGAATTGATGCAATTGCTGATCGGGATATCGACGAGGCGATACTTGCCCGCCAGCGGCACCGCCGGTTTGCACCGCTCCATCGTCAGCGGATGCAGCCGGGTTCCCCGACCACCGCCCATAATCACTGCGAGCACCCTCTTCTGTGTCATCATAAGTTCGTCCAATAGCCTTGCGCGACGTTTGGGGCCGCGGGTAATTTCGCGAGCCAAA
>JBMSWZ010000260.1:0-3296 GCA_049425105.1 Cephaloticoccus sp. | reverse complement strand
TTTCCGGGTCGACCACCGCGCCATGCTCGATTGTTCCACCGGCCCTGGTTTGCACGACCTCGCGCTGAACGACGTGCTGATCAAGGATCAGGTCAATTCCCGCATCGTGCGCCTCGAGGTGCACGCCGACGGTGAGCTGGTCACGACCTACAACTGCGACGGCCTGATCTTTTCCACCGCCACCGGCTCCACCGCCTACAACCTCTCGGCGGGAGGACCGATCATTCACCCGGACGCCGGCGTCGTGGCGATGACACCCATCTGCCCGCATACCCTGAGCAACCGCGCGATCATTTTCCGCCAGGAGGTGAAACTGCGCGTGATCAACCGGACGGCGGCCTCCCGGCTCCTCGTCGCCATGGACGGCCAGCGCGACCTGAAGGTCGGCATGGATTCACCGATTGAAATCACGGTATCCCGGCTGCGCCTGCCCCTCGCGCAGAGCGAGGACTACTCCCACTTCTCCGTGGTTCGCACCAAGCTCAAGTGGGGCGGCGAGCTCGTCGACCGCTCCGGCTTGCAAAAATAAAAAGTCCCGGCGGTGGGACCGGGACTGCAGGCCGGCGGGGGTTCAGGGCTGATCGTTTTCCGCCGACCCTGACCGGGCCTATTTCGCTTTCTTCGCCTCTTGCTCGGCTTCCCGGTCGGCCTTGATCTTGGCGCGCTCGTCGCGGTTGATCTTACCGTCCTTGTTCTCGTCGTATTTCTCCAGTTCCTCCTGGCGACGGGCCTCGCGGGCCGCCTTGGCCGCCGCCTGGCCGGCCTCCTTTTCTTCCTCGCTGATGACGCCGTCGTGATTGGTGTCGTATTTCTCGAGCATCGCCTTGGAGGGCGGCTTCTCACCATCTTCGCCGGCGCGAACCGTGGTCACAAGTGCCAGCCCGATGAAGGCCGACACGACTGAGGCAATCGTGAATCGTGATTTCATAGCAGCGTCATGCCGGGAAAATTTCCGGCCGGTAACAACCCCGGCAGTTCACCCTCCGAGGGTAGTCGCAAGCTCGGCGCCGATCGCATCGAGACGCTTGTAGCGGGCCAACTCCGGCGGCAGGGCGCGAAGGGTCGCCGCCAGCGCTGACGCCAACTCCGGATCCGCCGCCACCCGATCCAATCGGTGCAGGGCGATGCGAATACCGAACCCGAGGCCCCGGCCGGACGGCAGGGCCACCAGTGCCTGGTGCTCAACCCGCAGCCACAATTGGTCCAGTTGGATGGGCAAGACCGGCCCGGGCAGCGCCCGCGCCGGATGCAAGTTGAGTTCGGCGGTGGCCGCGATGCCCCAGTTGTCGCGAAGAAACGCGGGCCCCGGTCGCAGTCCCCCCAGAAATTGGTCGATGGCGCGCCCGATGGCGGGATTCAAACCCGGCACCACGCCGTGGATTTCCGGCAAGGTCAGGCCCAATTTTTCCTCCAGGGCCCAGCCCGACGGAAAACAGAGCGCGCCCCCGCGCAATCGGAAAGCTCCGTCCTCCCCGCGTGAGAGCAAAAGCACATCCGGCTCCCACATCCGACCAAGCCCGGCCGCGTCTTTCACCGCTGGCAGCGCCCACGCCGCCCCCCAGGCGGACAACTCCTCCAGCAAATCCCGAAATCCGCCCGACTCCGCCGTATACCGACCCGGGGTTTGGTCGATCCATCGCGCCCGCTCGCGCAAAACCGTCCCCGTGGGATCCCGCGGGCGAAAGAACTCCCCGGGGTCACCCCGCCGCATGGTGAGGCGAAACGGCTGCTCGCCCCCGGGAAAGAGCGCCCGCAGGTCGTTCATGGGCGGATGGTCAGACGCGTTCTGCCCTTTGCCCGGAAATACTTCCGGGCAAAGGCCGCGAGGTAGGCCCGGGTGACGGCATCGATGCGCCGATCGTAATCCACCGTGTCGTCGGCCGGACGGCCGTAGAGCACGTTGAGAGCCGCCTGCATGGCGCGGCTGGAGTTGGTCTGCAGGCCCATCCGGTGGGCGGCCTTCAAGCGCACCTGGCAACGGCGCAATTCCGCCGGCGCCACTCCGCCCCGGGCCACGCGACGAATCTCCGCGGTGATTTCCTTCAACACCGCGGCTTCCTTGCCCGGCTCCGTGCCGGCGTAGAAATAGAACATGCTCGCGTCGAGCCCGATCACACGCGCCGAGCGCACGTAATACGCGAGCCCAAGTTCATCGCGCACCCGCTCGAACAACCGCGACGACATGCCGCTGAACAACTCGTCCACAACTTCACTCACAAAATAATCGGCGGCACCCATGGCCGGCCCCGGGTAGGCTTCGAAAACCACGGCCTGACGGCGTGGCTGGCGCTCAACCGTCGCCGTCGCCGCGGTCGGCGCCACGAATTCAGGCCCCAAGGGTCGGGGGTTTCTCCGGGGGAGAGCGCCAAGGAGCTGGCGCCCGGCGGCCTCGGCTTGAGCCGCGTCGAAATCGCCTGCGATCACCAGCACGACATTTTCCGCCGCCAGGATTCGGCGGTGCAACGCCCGCAGGTCCTTGGGCGAAATCCGGGCCAGCGACGCCTCGTCACCGTGCGGACCGACGGCCAGCGGGTGCGCGCCGAAAAACCGGCGGCGCAAGAGCTTCAGGCCGTGGCTCACCACGTTGTCGTTGTCGTCCTGCAACGCCGCCAACTGCGCGTCGCGCTCATGATCCAGCGTTGCCGTGCGGAACACCGGCCGGAGCAACGCATCGCCCAAAAGCTCGCAAGCCAGCGCGAAGTCGGACGGCAGCACCTCCAGCGCCAGGCCGAGCGTGTTGTTCCCCGCCATGGCATGAAAGGACCCGCCAACCGACTCGATCGCCTGCGCCACGGCGGCCGCCGAACGCTTTCGCGTGTCCTTCGTCAACAGCGTCGCCAACAGGCTGCTCAGCCCCCTGCGGTCCGCGGGTTCCTGTTGTGCGCCCGCCAGGGCACACAGGCGCAAGTGCACGTTCGGCAAGGAGGGATCGTGCCGCAAAAGCAGCCGGGCTCCATTGGGCAGACGGAATTCCTGGAACGGTGCCGCCACGCTTGCAGGCTCCGGGGTAGTCACCGCCGCGGCCTGATCCTTCGGGTTGAGTGAAACCCTGGTGGAGGTCTCCGGCACCAGGTAGGCGCGCAGGACCCGGCGCAGGTCCATCGGACGCAACGTCGCGAGCCTTTGGAAATAGGTGCGGCTGAAACCGAGGTCGCCGACCACCACCTCTGCCACCCCCAGCCGCGATGCCTGTCCGCTCACCGTGCGGCGGGAATTGATCTCGGCCATGACCAGTTGCCGCACAGCCTAGAGCAGTTGCGCGGCGGAGAACCCCGCGCGTTTGAGTCGCTCGACCC
>JBMSWZ010000259.1:0-3309 GCA_049425105.1 Cephaloticoccus sp. | reverse complement strand
GTGAAAAGTCAGGCGCGGCCGACCATTATTTCAGCTCGGCGTCGTGGAATTCCTGCCAGCTGTCGAGGTCGTTGAGGTGCACGGCATCCTTCGGCGCGGAGGCATCATCCGGCAGGCCGTTGTTGGCGAGGATGCCCTGACGCGTCTCGTCGTCGTGGATGTAGCCCAGCACCGCCGCTTTGTGCGCGTCGATGGAGGCCTTATCCAGTTTCGCGCCCGGCTGCGCCTTGACCCACGCCTCGAACTGCGGGTAGGTGGGCTTCTTGGCCTTGATGAAGGCAACCACTGCATCGGCCGACAGGCCCAGCGCATTGATCGTCATCATGTCGTAGCCCTGGCCCACGCCGGGATAACGCGAATCAAGCTTGCCGCTGCATTCCAGCGAAACCTTGAGCCAAAGGCGCGGGAGATGGAGCACGCCGAGCGGACCGGCGGTGCCGGAGCTGATGAGGGGGATAAACGTAGCCATAGCAGTGATTCAGGGGGTTGAGATTGATGACGGCGTCCGGGCGGCGGCGCGCGACGAAACGAGTCAACCGCGGCGGCGGCCCAATGGCAAACTCTCGGTCGGTCAATCGGGCCATATTTCGGTGACAATTACCTTGGCGCTTTTCGGCGTGATTGCTTCGCTGACCGGCCATGTCCTCCCCTGCTCCCGCTTGGGGCCGCTACGAGCGGCTCATGCCCGCCGAAATCGAACAGATTCACGCGACCCACCCGGTCGCCTACCTGCCTTGGGGCGCCCTCGAGTATCACGGCAAGCACGCCGCCGTCGGGCTGGACGGGCTGAAGGCCCACGGGCTCTGTGTGGAGCTCGCCCAAGCCGCGGGCGGACTCGTCCTGCCGCCGGTCTACGTCGCCGCCAACACCATCAAGTTTGCGCCCGGCCTCGAACACAAACGGCACTCGCTGAACTTTTCCGAAGCGACCCTGCGGGTCCTCGCCCGCGAGCATTTCGCCCAGCTAGCGGACGAAAAATTTCGCGTCGTCTTCACCCTCTGCGGCCACGTCGGCCAGCCGCATTACGACATCATCAAGGAGGAGGCCGCGGCCATCAACGGCACCCACACCGGCACCCAGGTGATCGCCACCTCCGAGACTGACCTCATCGACAAGTCGATCGTCATTGTGAACCACGCCGCGCTCGGCGAAGTGTCGTTCCTGATGCACACCGACCCCGACTGCGTCGACCTCTCCCGCCTGCCCGCCGACCGTGTGCCCACCTTGGAACAGGACGCCGTCTGGGGCCCTGACCCCCGGCCCGCATCTGCCGCCAAAGGCGCCACCTACACCCGCGCCTTCGTCACCGCCGCCACCCGGCTCATCCAAACCACCCTCGCCCAAATCACTAAGTAACGTATTACGTTACAAACGGTGCCCTCCCATCCCCACACTCCTGCCACCGCGAAAAACTTGCGCCGCGCGCCTCCACACCCCCGGCACCGCCACCACCACGCTCACCCCATCCGCTTCCGCCCCAATCGGTTTGTAACGTAATACGTTACAAACTGCGAGCCACCGGCCCCACGCACCGTTCCGCGCCCACCGTTTCTCGTTTCTCATTCCTCGCTCAGCGTTCACTGTTCACCGTTTTTCTCTCATGAAGTATCGTCCCCTCGGCCGCACCGGCCTCTCCGTCAGCGAAGTTTCCCTTGGCACCTGGGCCTTTGGCTCGCCTTCGATCTACGGCTTGGTCGGAGCCGACGACGCCCATCGCGCCATCCGCGGCGCGCTCGACGCGGGCATCATGTTCTTCGACACGGCGCCGCTCTACGGCACCAAGGAAGCGGACGGCATTGCCGAGCAAGTCCTTGGCGCCGGACTGGGCGCTGATCGCGACCAGGTCGTCATCGCCACGAAGTTCGGCCGTTACCACTCCCGCGTGCACACGAACGAGCTTTTCGACGCCGACACGCTCGTGTGGTCAGTCGAGCAAAGTCTGCAGCGTCTGGGCACCGACCGGCTCGACGTGCTGTTCTTCCATTCGCCGACACATCCCGACAAGATCAACGACGACGTCTGGGCCGCCCTCGACCGCCTGAAGCAAGCGGGCAAAGTGCGCTTCGTCGGCACGTCCACCGGCTTCATCGACGGCACCGGCGAGATGACCCGCACGTGGGCACGCGAGGGCCGCATCGATGTCGCCCAAATCGCCTACAGCCTCACCTACCGCGAGTGGGAGCCGATCCTCAACGAGCTGGGTGAACTCGGCGTCGGCATTGTCGCGCGCGAGTCCCTCGCCAACGGCTTCCTCGCCGGCGGGTTCACCAAGGACACGGTCTTCCCCGCCGGCTCGCTCAACTCGCGCTACTCCCGCGAGGAGATCACCGAGCGCGTCGCCACCACCGACGCCTACAAAAAGCTGCTCGTGCGCGGCGACGTCACCTCCATGGCGCAGGCCGCCATGCGCTGGGTGATCGACAACCCGCATGTCTCCACCGTCCTCTCCGGCTCGCGCAAACTCGCCGAGATCCTCGATTGCGCCGGCGCCTCCGTCGCCGCCCCCTTCACGGCCGCCGAACTCGCCGAAGCGCGCCGCCTGCACGTGAAGGATTTCTCGCCGGCCTGAACCCCTTGACTGAGCCCGGCAAGCTCCCGCCCGACCTCGCCGCGCTCCACCGCGAGCTCGGTATCCCCGCGGACTACGCCGCGCGGCGCGGTCTTCCGCTCCACGCCAACGCAGAGGCCAGCACCCTCGTCACCGTCGCACGCAAAGCCGACGGCACCCCCGTGCCACTCATCGCGCCCGCCGCGGCGGCGTGGACCAACCTGCATGGGGCCGCCGCGCGAGACGGCCTCGTGCTGACCGCTATTTCCGGCTACCGCAGCGTGGGCCACCAAGCCGACCTGATCCGTCGAAAGCTGACCGCCGGCCAATCGATTCACACCATTCTGGTGGTCATGGCCGCGCCCGGTTTCAGCGAACACCATACCGGCCGCGCCTTGGACCTCGGCACCCCGGATTACCCTGACCTGGAGGAGGCTTTCGCCGATTCCCCGGCCTTCGCGTGGCTGGGCCGCCGCGCCGCCGACTTCGGCTTTCGGCTCAGCTTTCCTCCGGGCAATCCCAGCGGCTTTATCTACGAGCCTTGGCACTGGTGCTGGGTCGAGTGAGGCGGCAAATTTCCCCCTCGCCGCGGGGTGACTGTCCGAAGGCCGATTTCTTGGAATTGTTCTAATTCTCACTTGCGATTTAGAACCATTCCAATTGGTTGGCCTTCCCCCAAACGTCATGCCCGCCACTGTCACCCTCTCTCCCGACCAATTCGCCCAAACGCTCGCCGACAGCGGCCTGCGCAACACCCCCCA
>JBMSWZ010000258.1:0-3313 GCA_049425105.1 Cephaloticoccus sp. | reverse complement strand
ACCGCCTTGGTCGAGTTGAAGGCGCGATTCGACGAGGCCGCCAACATCCAGTGGGCCCGCCAGCTCGAGGAAGCCGGCGTGCACGTGGTCTACGGCCTCGTCGGCCACAAGACCCACTGCAAGTTGTGCCTGGTCGTCCGCCTCGAGGGGCGCCGCATGAAGCACTACGCGCACCTCGGCACCGGCAATTACAACCCCCGCACCGCGCGGCTCTACACCGACCTCAGCTACTTCACCTGCCGGGCGAAGATCACGAGCGACGTCGCCAACCTCTTCAACTCGCTCACCGGCTTCGGCCTCAACCCCAAGTTCCGCCACCTGCTGGTCGCGCCGTTCAACCTGCACAAGCGCATCAACGAGCTCATCGCCCAGGAGGCCGCCAATGCCCGCGCCGGCAAACCGGCGCGCATCATCGCCAAGATGAACTCGCTGGTCGACAAGACCACGATCGACAGCCTTTACGCCGCCTCGCAGGCCGGCGTGAAAATCCAGCTCATCGTCCGCGGCATCTGCTGCCTCGTGCCGGGGGTGAAGGGGCTCAGCGAAAACATCCGCGTGCGCTCCATCGTCGGCCGGTTCCTGGAGCACGCCCGCGTCTACTACTTTGAGAACGGCGACGACGAGGCCCTGATCTACGCTGGCAGCGCCGATTGGATGTCGCGCAATTTCTTCCGGCGCGTCGAGACGCTCTTCCCCATTGAGGACGCCAAGCTCCGCCGCTGGATCACCCGCGAACTCCTCCCCATCGAGCGCAAGGACAACGAGAACGCCCGCATCCTGCACGCCAACGGCGCCTACCTGCCGCCGCCGCGCAAACCGGACGAGCCGCCGTTCTCCGCCCAGGCGTATTTCATCGCCTCGGCCTACCAACGCGACGCGGCGGCCAAGCGCACCGCGGGCGCCGAGGTGCGCCCCGCGGTCCGCTGAGATCGACGCGCCGGACCGGCCGGCAGCGATTCGCCGCGGCACTGCGGACGTGAACCGTTGCTACTAACCCGCCGGAGGCAGCGGCTGGTCCTGAATTTCGGGCCTTCCGTCGCGTGTTTATGACATTCCGGCTCGCTTTCTGCATCACCCCCACCTCAATCTTCTGCCCCGGGGCGGCCTGTCGCCGGCCTGTTTCTTCGTCTGACTGCCCATGCGGGACTATTTCATCCGCCGTTTCTTGCTCATTCCTCCCACGCTGCTCGGAATCACGCTGATCGTGTTCCTGATCACGCGGGTCGTGCCGGGCGGGCCCCTCGAACGGGCGATCATGGAGTCCCAAGCGGTGGAAATGTCCTCCTCCCGCGCCACCAGCGGCGGCCAGGGCCTCGCCCTTTCCGAGGAGCAGCTCAACCAGCTCAAGGCCTACTACGGCTTCGATAAACCTGCGATCGTTTCCTATGGGCTCTGGCTCGGGAAGGTCGTCCGCGGCGACCTTGGCAACTCCTACCGCTACAACGAGCCGGTGTGGGACATCATCAAGTCGCGCTTCCCGGTTTCCCTGTTCTACGGCCTCATCACCCTCTTTATCACCTACGCGATCTCCATTCCCCTGGGCATCGTGAAGGCCATCAAGCACCGGACGTTCGTCGACAACGCCACCTCGGTTTTCATCTTCATGGGCTACGCCGTGCCGGGCTACGTCCTCGGGGCCCTGCTGCTGCTGTTTTTTGCCGCGCGTCTGGAGTGGTTCCCGATGGGCGGGTGCGTGAGCTATGAATTCGCCGACCTCTCCTTCTGGGGCCAGGTGGCCAACCTCGCGCGCCACGCCACCCTGCCGTTGATCTGCTACCTGGTCGGCAGCTTCGCGGTGACCACGCTGCTGATGAAGAACCACCTGATGGACAACCTCGCGGCCGACTACATCCGCACGGCCATCGCCAAGGGCGTCTCCTTCCGCCAGGCCGTGCTGCGCCACGCCCTGCGCAACTCGCTCATCCCCATCGCCACGACCTTCGGCCAGAACATCACCCTGCTCGTGTCGGGCTCGTTCCTGATCGAGACGATTTTTGACATCAACGGCTTCGGCCTACTCGGGCTCACGTCGATCTTCGACCGCGACTACCCGATCGTGATGGGCATCATCTTCCTCGCCAGCCTGCTCCTGCTGCTCGGCAACATCCTGTCCGACGCGCTCGTCGCGCTGATCGACCCGCGCATCCGTTTCAAGTGACCCGGTCATGGCCCTGAATCCGCTCACCCTCCGCAAGCTGCGCCGCTTCCGCTCCATCAAGCGCGGTTACTGGTCCTTCGTGGTCCTCATGGGCCTCATCGCGCTCTCGTTGGTCGGCGAGTTGTTCGTCAACAACCGCCCGCTCGTCGTGCGTTACGACGGCCAGTGGTTCTTCCCCACCTATGGCGCCAACCTGCCCGGCACCACCTTCGGCTACGACTACACCTACGAGACGGACTACCGTGCGCTGCGGGAGCGCTTCCGCGCCGAGAATACCGGCAACTGGATGCTGATGCCGCCCGTCGCCTTCGACCCCAATGAGAACGCCCCCTACGAGGGCGTGTTCAAACCCGCCCCGCCGTCCTGGCTGGGCGGCCCCGAGGGGCACTGGCTCGGCACCGACACCACCGGCCGCGACATCTTTGCCCGGCTCTTCTACGGTTTCCGCATCGCCATCTTCTTCTCGCTGGCGTTCATGGCGCTGACCTACCTCATCGGGATCGGCATCGGCTGCCTCATGGGCTACTACGGCGGCGTGTTCGACCTCATCGTCCAGCGACTGATCGAGGTCTGGTCCAACATACCGTTCCTCTATATCGTCATCATCCTGTTCTCGGTCATCCCGTCGACCTTCAGCATCCCGGCGCGCATCGCCATGCTGCTCGTGGTGATGGTGCTCTTTTCGTGGACCTCGATGACCTATTACATGCGGACGTCGACCTACCGCGAAAAAGCCCGCGACTACACCGCCGCCGCCATCGTGCTCGGCGCCGGGCCGGGCCGGATCATCTTTCACCACATCCTGCCGAACACCATTTCCACGATCGTGACCTTCATGCCGTTCACGGTCGTGTCGGCGATCACCGCGGTCACCGCCCTGGACTTCCTCGGCTTCGGCCTCCCGCCGCCGACCCCCAGCATGGGCGAATTGCTGAAGCAGGGCACCCAGACCCTGACCACCGCCCCCTGGATCGTCGGCAGCGCCTTCGGCGCCCTCGTTTTCATCCTCGTGCTCGTCACCTTCATCGGTGAAGCCGTGCGCGAGGCCTTCGACGCGGCGGGAGGCGTCGTGGTGGGCGCGCGCCAGCTCGGCGGCCTCGCGCTCGTCTTCGACTGGGAGCTCGACGACGCGCGCGGCCGGGAGCTGGCAAAGCC
>JBMSWZ010000257.1:0-3314 GCA_049425105.1 Cephaloticoccus sp. | reverse complement strand
TGATTCGCTGGTAAACTCAATGCCCATGCCCTTTCCCACCTTCCGCCGCATCGTTGCCGGGCTCTTGCTGGCCGCACTCGCGCTCGTCGCCCCCAGCCGCCTCGCCGCCGATCTCGTCTGGAATCCTGACACCGGCTGGCGCATCGAAGGCGGCGTCCTTTCCGGCCTCTTTGGCACCGAGGGCCGCAATGCCCTCGAACTGATGAACAAGGCCCGCCGGGAAGAGGACCGCGGCAATCTCCGCGCCGCGCTCAAGGGCTACAACAAGGTGGTAAAAAACTACGGCACCTCCATCTACACGCCCGAAGCCCTTTACCGCAGCGCCAAGCTTTACCTCGAGCGCAAGCAATACACCAAGGCCTTCGACGCCTACGCGACCATCATCGCCCGCTACCCCAACACGAACCGCTTCAACGAGATCATTGGCGAGCAATACCGCATCGCCAGCGCCCTGCTCGACGGCGCTCGGATCTACTGGTGGGGCGTGGTGCCCGGTTTCCGGGACCGCGCCAAGGGCATCCAGCAATTCGAAATCATCATCTGGGAGGCGCCCTACAGCGATTACGCCCCCCTCGCCCTCATGAACATCGCGCGTGGGCACCAAAAGATGAAGCACACCGAGGAGGCGATCGATGCGCTGGACCGCATGATCAACAATTACCCGGACAGCCTCCTCAGCCCGGACGCCTACCTCAAGCTCGCTCAAGCCCACGCCTCGCTCGTCGACGGGCCCTACTACGATCAGGCGTCGACCCAGGAAGCCATCACCTACTTTCAGGATTTCATGATTCTCTTCCCCGGCGACCCGAATGTCGCGGCAGCGGAGAACGGTCTGGACCAGATGCGCACCGTCCTCGCGCAAAGCAAAATCAAGATCGCCGACTTCTATTTCTACAAGCGCGACAACTACACCGCCGCCCGCGTGTTTTATAACGAGGCGATCACCGTCTACCCGGATTCGCCGACCGCCGCGTTGGCCCGCGAACGCCTGAACGAGGTCGAGGCCGCCGCCGCCCGCCACAGCCCCGCCACGAGCGACGGCGACGGCGCAGCCCCCCAGAAGAAAAAGCGTTTCTTCTTCTTCTGAGCACTGACCGGCACCGTCCAGGGATTCCGGTCCGATGCTCCGCCGCCTCCACGTTCGACTCCTGACCGCGCTGCTGGGCCTCGGCCTTTTTGCCGGTTGCGCCGGCTACCAGTTGGGCACCGGAACCGTGCTGGCCTTCCAGACCCTGCACGTTGCACCGGTCACGATGCGCGCGCTGATCCCGCAGGCGCAGCCCATTCTCACCGGCGCCCTCCGCGAGGCCTTCGCGGGCGACGGCCGGGTGACTTTGGCCCCCACGCCCGACGCCGACGCCACCCTGAGCATCACCGTGCGCGATTACCGGCGCGATGTCGCCACCGTGCGGCCGGGTGACACCGGTCTGGCCCGCAAATTTGTCGTCACGCTTACCGCGGAGGCAACCTTGGTCAACAACGCCACCGGCCGGGAATTTTTTCATCAACGCGTGATTGAGGTGAAGCGGGACGTGTTTACGGATAGCGGCCAGCAACAGGCGGAATACCAAATCCTGCCCCTGCTGGCGCAGGATCTCGCCGACAAGGCCCGCCACGCCGTCCTCGACACATGGTAACCCTTCCCCACTCCCCGATCCTCGCGCCGTCGCTGCTTGCCGGTGACCACGCCAACCTGGGCGCCAGTGCCGCCGTGGTGGCGGACCACGGCCTGCGGTGGCTGCACCTCGACCTGATGGACGGCCATTTCGTGCCTAACCTCACTTTTGGTCCGGAGACGCTCGCGGCGCTCCGCCGCGACGGCAGCAAACTCTTCTTCGACACCCACCTGATGCTGGCCGAGCCTCACCGCTACGTGGCGGCTTTCGCCAAAGCCGGGGCTGACTTGATCAGCATCCACATCGAACCGGATTACGACCATGCCGGCACCCTCGCGGAGATCAGGAAGCTCGGTTGTCAGTGCGGCATCGTGCTCAACCCCGGCACCCCCGCTGACGCGGTGCGTCCCGTGCTGGACCAAGTCGACCTGGTTCTCGTCATGACCGTGCAGCCCGGTTTCGGCGGTCAATCATTTCAACCCACCATGCTGGACAAAATCAGGCGGCTAGACCGCTGGCGGCACGAGGCAGGCGCCACCTGGCGACTGTAAGTCGACGGCGGCATCGATGTCGCCCACGCCCGGGAGTGCCGGGCCGCCGGCGCAGACACCTTCGTAGCCGGCACGGCGTTCTACAAGGCCCCCGATCGGGCCGCGTTCGCCAACGCCGTCGAGCGTCTGGCCTGAATCACCGCCCCTGCCGCGCCAGCTCGGCCGCGCGGGCATACTGAGCCCGCAGCGTGGATCCCAACTCGTTGGCGAGGTGGACTTCCTCCACCTTGTTTTTCGCGCTCAGCGCCGCCTTAATCGTGCCACCGACCTCGTCGTAGCTGAGCAGCGACATGTCCTGCAGCACCGCCATCGCCTCGGGCGGTTGACCGGCGGCGATGATGTCCCGCCAAGCCGCCACGAGTTCATTGTGCGTGTCGAGGCACATCAGCCGGATGGCGAAGGCCATCTCCCGGAACAAGCGACCGGTCCATGCCGGCTCGTAGATCAGCGGATCCTCCTCCGCATACGGCGCGGCGGCCGGATCGGAACGCAGGCTGCGCCACTCGTCATGCGCATAAAACTCGCGGCGCACCGGGAGACGGCGGAGCGCAAACCGTTTGGGCCCACCTTCCGTGCCCACTTGGAAGTTCCAGAGTTTTTGCCCCTCCATGGAGAGCGTGAACTCGATGAAGAGCTCCGCGGCCTCGCGGTTGGGCGCCCCGCGCAGCAAGCCGATGGGATCGACGGAGCTGACCGTGCCGCCGCGCGGGGTGACGTAGACCAGCCGGCCCGAACCATCGCGGCGGGTCACGGCCTCCGCCTGGTAACGACCATAAAAATCAATGCACACGCCCGCCGCCGAGTTGCCCTGCGACACATCGATCGGCGGCTTTTGGGAAGAGTCCGTGAAATAGCGCGCGTTGGCCCCCATGAGCTGCAGGATCCGCATGCCTTCGTCCCACCCTTCCCGCACGGCCTGCGCCACCACGGCGTCGGTGCGCTCCCCCCCATTGGCCTGCACCAACGCATGCAGGCGGACCTGCATCTGCTGCTGAATGAGGTTTTCGAACGCTTTGGCGATCGAACCGCTCTTCGTCGGGTCGCACAACGCCACCTCGCCGATCAACCGCGGATTGGTGAGTTCCCGCCAGCTCGTCGGCGGGGCCTCCAGGCCGAGGCGCAAGATCGAGTCCTTGTTGTAGAGAAT
>JBMSWZ010000256.1:0-3325 GCA_049425105.1 Cephaloticoccus sp. | reverse complement strand
GGGCCGATCAATGGAGCGGCACCGGCCTCTACATCCGCGGCTCGATGGTCGCGATGTTCAACAGTGAGGTGGCCACCGAACCGTGGAGCATCCGCGTCTACACCGGTGCCGGGCGCTACTGGGGCCTGCACCAAAGCCTCCGCGACGCCGATCACGACGTGCCGCTTGAACCCGTCGTGCTCAACGCCCAACGCCTCCACTACAAGGAGATCTCAAAGTCCGAGTTCGCCACGCTCAAGGCCACGATCGAGGCGCTGCCGAACTAGGCCCGGTGCGCCTTGATCCAGGCGGCGACTTCCGCCCAGGCCCGGGCGCGGTGGCTGTGCGCCTGCTTGGTTTCCTCCGACAACAGGCCAAAGGTGCGATCAAAGCCATTCGGCACAAACAGGGGATCGTAGCCGAAGCCGCCGCTGCCAACCGGTTCGTCCAGCAGGCGCCCGTGGCACTCGCCGCGAAAGGCCTGCTCGGACCCGTCCGGCGCGATGAGCACCAACACGCAGACGTAATGCGCGCCGCGTTGCGCCGCCGGCACCCCGCGCATCTTCTCCACGAGCTTGCGCAGATTGGCGGCATCATCGCCCTGGGGCCCGGCAAAATAGGCCGACTCCACGCCGGGATGGCCGTTGAGCGCGTCGACGCAAATCCCGCTGTCGTCCGCCAACGCCCAACCCTCCGGCGGCAGCAAGGCATGCAAGGCCCGGGCCTTCTTGCGGGCATTGCCCTCGAAGGTGCCCGTGTCCTCCACCACCGCGGGCATGCCGCCCACCGCCCGGGCCGACTCGATGGTCACGCCGGGCGCCGTGTCCTGCGCCAGGCCCTGCAGTTCACGCACTTTGTGGGCGTTACCGGAGGCTAAAAACAGTTTCATCCACAAAAAGCTTCGGGGGATACACCACGCGGCCACGGGCCAGCATGTCGTCGCCGAGCACGGTGTGCCGGACCTCGGTCAGGCGGACGGCATGATCCAGCTTTTCCGTGCGCAGCCCGTTCATCATCGGCTTGGCCCGGTCGTCGCCCAGGATCATGGGCGCCCGATACGAAAACAAATAATCGATCTGCGCGGCCCGCAGCAGCTGGCGCAGCAGTTGGGCGCCGCCTTCGAAATAGACGCCGGAAATGCGCTCCTCCGCGCAGCGCCGCCGGAAGTCCGGCCAGGCCACCCGCTGCATGCTCGAGGGCAGCACCCAGACGCCCACGCCCAGATCCTTGAGCTTGCGCACATAGCCCATGCCCCCATGCGGCGTCGTCACCACGATCGTGCGCTCCTTGAACTCGTCGGTGTAGACTGCCGGAAGGTTGCGGTCGGTGACGGTGCGCAACAGCCCGTCAAAGACGAATCGCACTGGACACCACTCCTCCGCACCCTCGATGCGGGAGGTGAGGCGCGGATTGTCGTGCATCAACGTGCCCGCGCCCACGGCGATCGCTGGAAACAGGCGGCGCCAGCGCATCACGTCCGCGCGGGCGATCTCACCGGTGATCCAGCGCGAGTCTCCGGTGCGACAGGCGATGCGGCCGTCCAATGTCGTCGCCGTCTTCGCGGCGAGAAGGGGCATGCCGTTGGTGATCCAGTGATTAAAAATCAGGTTCAGGTCGCGACACTCCTCCTCCAGCGCGCCGCTGACCACTTCGACCCCGGCCGCCCGCAGCACTTCCAGCCCGTGTCCCGCATGGGCGGGATTGGGATCGATCGCCCCCACCACGACATGCTTCACGCCCGCGGCAATGATGGCATCGGTGCAGGCCCCGGTGCGCCCCTCGGTTGAACAGGGCTCCAAGGTGACATACAGGACCGCCCCGGGACGCGGCTTCTTGCCCCGGGCCAGCAACGCCAGACGCTCGGCATGCGGGCCGCCGTCCGGGGCCGTCGCGCCCTCGCCTACGATTTGGCCGTCCTCGACCAGCACGGCCCCGACCATCGGGTTCGGATGCGTGGTGCCCCAGACGCCACGCGCCAGTTCCAAGGCGCGGCGCATGAATCGCTCGTGATCAGCCGCGGACATAGGGGTTGCCGGCGCGCTCGGCGGCCACGGTGGTCTCCGGCCCGTGTCCGGGCAGGAGCCGCGTCTCGTCCGGCAGGGTGAAGATTTGGTTTCGAATCGATTCCTCCAAGCGCTCGAAGTTGCCTCCGGGAAAATCGGTCCGGCCGACGCTCCCGCGGAAAATCGCGTCGCCAACCAAGGCGAGCCCCAAGGCCGGGCTGTAGAACAGGACATTGCCCGGACAGTGGCCCGGCACATGGCGCACCTCGAAGGTTTGGCCAATGGCGTCCAGCTCGTCGCCTTGGGCCACCCATTCGTCGACTTTCACCGGCGTCAGCTGGACGCGCCGGTCGACGAAGCCGCTCATGACCTCGGGGGTCTCGATCAACACCTGGTCGTCGGGATGGGCCCGCACCTTGGCGCCGGTCTCGGCCACAACCTCGGCCGCGCCTTGGGTGTGGTCCCAGTGTCCGTGCGTCAGCCAGAGCTCGGTGAGTTCGCAGCCATCCTTGGCCAGCAGCGGTTGGATCTCCGACCAGACGTCGCCGGGGGCATCCACCAACACGGCTTCGCCGCGCTCCGGCAGCGTCAGCAGGTAGGCATTGGTCTGGATCAGGCCCGCCGGCCGCACATACAAATTCATGGCCTCCACTCCATGCGCAGGGGCCCGGAGCGCGCAACCGATAAAATTGCCCTTCCCCTTTGGCGGAGCGGTTGCAAACTCACTGCTCCCTATGCCGACGCTCAAGTTCGCCGTCCTCGCCGGAGATTACATCGGACCCGAAGTCATGGCCGCCGCCCTGCGCGTCCTCCACCACGTGGCCTGCCAGGAAGGGCTGACGCTCGACTATCAGGCGGCCGATGTTGGCGGCGCGGCCATCGACAATCACGGATCGGCCCTGCCGGCTTCGACCCTTGCGGTTTGCGAAGCGGCGGACGCGATTCTCTTTGGCTCGGGCGGCGGCCCCAAGTGGGAAAAACTCCCGACTAAGGAGCAGCCGGAGCGCGCCGCCCTCCTGCCGCTGCGCAAGCACTTCACGCTGTTCGCCAACGTCCGCCCGGGCCTCCTTTACCCCGAGCTCACGGACGCCTCGCCGCTCAAGGCGTCGCGCATTCCCGACGGCATCGACATCGTCTGCATCCGCGAGCTGACCTGTGGCATCTATTTTGGTCAGCCCAAGCGCACCACGAACCTGCCCGACGGCGACATCGAGGCGCTGGACTCGATGGTTTACCGGAAAAGCGAAATCGAACGCATCACCGCCGTCGCCATCACCGCCGCCCGCGGGCGGAAAAAGAAACTCTGCTCGGTCGACAAGGCCAACGTGCTCGAGACCTCCGTC
>JBMSWZ010000255.1:0-3357 GCA_049425105.1 Cephaloticoccus sp. | reverse complement strand
CCATCGGCGCCACCACGCTCGCGATTTCGAACATGTCGCAGGAGCGCTGGAAGCCGTCGAGCGACGGACCGAGCATTGCGTTGGAGGTGGAAGATTTTCCCGCGGCCGTGGCGGCGCTGCGGGCGGCGGGGGCAAAGTTCAGCCTCGAGCCCTTTGACACCACGGTGTGCTGGATCGGCGTCGTGCTGGATCCGGACGGCAATGCCGTGACGATTCACAAGTGCCATCCGGAGACGAAGCCGTGACCACCGACGATTTCCCCGTGTTTCCGGCGGCCTTTTTCGCCGGGCTCGTGACGCGCCGCTACGGCGAGTCGTGGGATTTCTACACGACCCACCTGGGCTTTCGCACAGTGGAGGAGCGCGGCCATTGGGTGCGCCTCCTGCACCCCGGCGGCGCGCAACTCGTGCTGTTGCGCGAGGAAGCCGACGAGACACCGGCTGAATTGGTCAGCGGCACCGAGGGGCTCGGCCATTGGCTCACGCTGGAAGTGGCGGATGTGACATTGGAGCGCGTCGCCTTGGGTCAAGCCGGCCTGCGCGTGGAGCCGGTCCCGGCGGCGCGCTGGTGGCGGCCGGGGTCGTTCGCGGTGCAGGACCCGAACGGTGTCTTGGTCATCATTACGCCGCGGGCCAGTTGCGTGCGGCGATCAATCGCCGTGGCGTCGGCGGCGTGAAGGTCTGAGCCTTCCGAGTCGTTCTCATTCTCTAGATCGTAATCGTGCTCTTCGGGTTGGAATTCAGAAGCCAGGAAACCAGGAATTTATGGCTTCTTGGTTTCTGAATTTTAATTCTCCGACGGCGCTCCCAACGGATGGCGCGCTCGGAGCGCGCGCCCTACCTGGGTGGATGAGCGTGGACGTTGCAGGTAGGGCGGGCTGTCCCTAGCCCTCCGGGTTCGAAAGAAAGGGACGTTGCGGTGTTCCGAATTGCGCCCCGCGGGACCGGGGCGCCCACCTTTGAAGCAAGCGTGCTCGGAGAGGGCACCCTACCGGTTTCATCCATGCAAATCCGCGTGATCCGCGGGAAAATCCGCACGGGCTTGGCGTGGGCCGACGGGAAACCTGAGCCGTTATTCCCTGCTTGATTCCGTTTCCTGGATTCCTGGCTTCTGAATTCCTGACAGAAGAGCACGAGAACGATTGATGGATCACCTAATCCGCACTTCCTTGCCGGTCTTGGCGGACTGGTAGATGGCGTCGAGGATCTTTTGCACCGCGAGCGACTGGGTCGGCGGCACGTAGGGCTTGGCCTTGCCAAGGAGGCAGTCGATGAAGTGCACCATGCGGTTCGGGTTCACCAAGTTGGTCGAGAGATTGACCGACTCGGTGACGTAGCTCGTCTTGCCGGGGCGGAAGAGTTGCAACGGCGGCAGGAGCAGACCGGCCTCAGTGCCAAAGAGTTGCGTGCCATTGTAGTCGGCCTGCGGCTGGTGCGCCGCCCATGAGGCCTCGAGCAACACGGTGCGGCCGCTCTTCAGCTTGATGAGCGCGACGGAGAGGTCGTCGACGTCGAACGGCTTCTTCGGGTCGACCTCGCTCTTGCCCCAGGTGGAGTCACCTTGGCCGCGGTTGCCGAACTTCGTGAAAGTCTGACCGCTCACGGCGGCGGCATCGAAATCGCCAAGAAGGAATAGGCAGCGGTCCAGGGCGTGCACGCCGATGTCGTAGGTGCAGCCGCCGCCGGCGAACTGCGTCTGGGTGAACCATGAGCCGATGCGCGGAATGCCGGCGCGGCGGGTCCACGCGGTCTTGGCGTGATAGACGTCGCCGAGCACGCCGCCGGTCACGAGTTCCTTGGCCGTCTGCACCTCGTGGGTGAAGCGGGCGTTCTGGCCGACCATGAGCAGGAGCTTCTTGGCCTTGGCGGCGGTGACGAGTTTGGCGGCGTCGCGCGCGTTGGTCGCCATCGGCTTGTCGACCATCACGTGCTTGCCGGCCTTGAGCGCGTCGAGGGCAACGGGAGCGTGCAGGTAGTTCGGAAGCGCGATCGAGACCACGTCGATGTCGGCACGGGCAAGCAGGACGCGGTAGTCCGTGACAAGCTCGGGGATGCCGTGGGTGTCGACGGCTTCGCGGCCGCGCTCAGGCGAGACCTCGGCGAGCGCCACGACCCGGGCGGCCGGGTGCTGTTTGAAGGAGCGGATGTGATCGTGGCCGATCGCACCGGCGCCGATGACGGCGACGTTGAACGTGGATTTGCGGGGCATGGGGAGGAAATTGATTATTGCGTATTGGTGATTGGCTATTGGCAGAGGGGGCGAGTGACGCGAAGGACCCGCGTGTCTTGCCGCTTCGAAACCTGATCCTGCTATTTGGCGACCTTGGCCTTGTTACTTGCCCGCCTTGCTCGCTCAGGCTCTTCCCCACGCACGGAGCTGCTCAAAGGAACGGCGGCACGATTCGAGCGGTTCGTAGTTGTATTGCTCAACTTCGACGATGCCCCATTCCACGGCGCCGATTTCGTCGAGCGCTTGGAACACGGAAGGGAAGTTCACCGGGCCGCCGCCGATTTCCTTTTCATCCTTCAGGTGCACGGTGCGGATGCGCCGGCCTTGTTCGCGGATAAACTCCGCCGGATCCTTGCCGCCGACCTGAACCCAACAGACGTCGGCCTGGCAGGCGAGATCGCGCGGGGCGGCAGCGTCGAGCATCCAGTCGAACACGCGGCGGCCGTCGACGACAGCGAGCTCGGCGGCGTGATTGTGGAAGGCGAATTGAATGCCTTGGACGCGGAAGGCGGCGCCGATGCCGGCCAGCTCGCGGCCGATGCCGGAACACGCGGCGCCCGAGATGAAGTGATCGCGCGGCCAGCCGGGGCAGGTGACGTGCTTGGCGCCGAGCAGGTGGGCGTCGGAGATGCACTTGTTGAGGTTGGTCTTGAGCGTGTCGATGCCGACGTGCATGCCGGCGCACTGGAGGCCGGCGGCCTTGAGCGCCGCGGCTGCGCCCGCGGCGTCAAGATTGCCGAAGCCGGCGGTCTCGACGCCGGCGTAACCAATTTTGGCGACCTCGGCGACCGTGCCGGCGAAGTCCGTTTTCGTGCGGTCGCGCAGCGACCAGAGCTGGAGGGCGATGGGGGTGGGCATGAAATGGAATGGGCCATTGGGGATTGGCTATTGGTTATTGCTGGAGGTGAGGCTCCGGGGCAAGTGCACGATTGCGGAGGAAGGGTGGAGAATTATTCAAGCGCTTGCGCAGCGGTGGGGCGTCGTGCACGGTGGCCCGTTTGTATGGCGTTGCTCAGCTTGCTGGATGTCTCCCTTGGGTTCGGCGGACCGGCGGTTTTGGAAAACTTGAATTTCCAGATCGATCCCGGCGAACGCGTTTGCCTGCTCGGGCGCAACGGTGCGGGCAAG
>JBMSWZ010000254.1:0-3362 GCA_049425105.1 Cephaloticoccus sp. | reverse complement strand
CGGCAACGTGTACGAGTGGTGCCTCGACTACGCCGCGGAGGCGCTGCCCGGCGGCAGTGTGACCGATCCCACCGGCCCCAAGTCCGGCATCGACCGGATCGTGCGCGGCGGTAGCTGGCACAGCGACGCGGCGTTCTGCCGCGCCGCCTACCGCAGTTGGAACGTGCCCGACAGCCGGCTGCCCTTCATCGGCTTCCGCATCGCCCTCGCCCCGGTGGTTGAACGGTGAGTCAAAGGTGGGCGCGCCGGTCTCTGGGGGCGCAAACTCCGCGTTCTCCTGTTAAAACCCATGGCACAGGAGTGCGCAGAGCCCGCAGAGTAAGGCGGGTTTGACAGGAGGCAACGGAGTTAACTGAGAGGGAATCAGTCCTCCGTTCTCTCTGTTTCCTACTGTAAAAAATCCGCCCGACCTCAACCCACCCAATCCGGCCAGTCGCCCGGCTTCGGTGCGATGAGCGTCAGCGCTTCGCCCGTGCCCGGATGGCGCAGCTGCAGCTCGCGGGCGTGCAGGCCGAAAAACTCCGCGGCGCCGCGACCGTAATGGGTGTCGCCGGTGATTGGGCAGCCGGCATGCGCGCAATGCAGCCGCGCCTGATGCGTGCGGCCGGTCTTGAGCAACACCCCGAGCCAGGTGCGAGCGTGATCCGGGGCGCGACCGAGCACGCGAAAGGTGGTCACCGCGGGTTGCCCGCCCGATGCGACGTTGGCGTAGCGCCCGCGGCCGGCCTCGGCGATTTGCGTCTCGATCTTGGTCGTGCCCGCCGGCCACGCCCCCTCGACGATCGCCCAGTAGAGTTTGCGCACGCGATGCGACGCGAACAGTTCGGCCAAGGCGGCGTTGTGTTTCGCCGTCTTTCGCAACAGCACCACGCCGCTGGTGGCGCGGTCGAGCCGGTGGCAGCACCGCACGGGTTGGCCGCAGTGCCGCGCCGCCACCTGCTCCAAGTCGTCCTCCCGTTCCCCGCCGCCCTCGGTGAGCAGGCCCGAAGGCTTGTTCCACGCGAGCAAGTCGGCGTCTTCGAACAGGATATCGGGGCGGGGGGACATCACTGCGAGCATTGCGCGGTGCGGGCTGCGTGCAAGCCGGGCGCTGAGCTTGCCGTGACGGCGGCGATGGCGCTTTCTGCAACCATGCATCCGCCCTGCACGCTGCATCGCGTCACCGACCACGTCTGGTGGTTTACACCGGAATCGCGGCGGGACCGGCCGTCGTTGGCGGTGGTCGTGGGCGCAAGGGAGTCGCTGCTGTTGGATGTCGGCGCGTCGCCGGCGCACTTGGGTGAGTGTTTGTCGGCGGTGGCGGCGGCGGGGCTGCGTCCGCCGTCCCGCGCGGTGCTGTCGCACGCGCATTGGGACCATGTGTTCGGCATCGAGGCGTTCCCGGGCGAGGTGGTGGCGCATCGCCTGACCGCGGCGCAGCTCGCGCGCATGCGCACGTGGGATTATTCCGATGCCGGACTCCCGGCGCTGGTGGCGAATGGACGCGAAATCGCGTTCACAGCGGAGTATATTCCGCGTGAGCTCACCGATGCGCAGCGGCGGACGTTGAAGTTGCGGTTGCCGGACACGGTCCTTGAGGAGACGTGGACGGCGGACCTAGGCGGCGTCGCGGTGCACGCGCACCCTGTCGGCGGCGATCACGCGGCGGATGCGGTCGTGATCCACGTGCCCGGTGATGGCTTGGTGTTCCTGGGCGACTGCCTTTGCGACGACCTGTGGGCGCCCGTGCGGCGTTACACGCGGAGCCGCTTCCTGCCTTTGTTGGCGCAGTTGGAACAGCTTGCCCCGGCAACGATGATTGAGGGCCATAATCCGGACCTGTTCACCGACAAGGAACTCGCGGCCCTGATCGAAGTAGTGGGCGATGCCTATTCGGTTTTCGACCGGATCGAGGCGAGTGATGCGGCGGCAGTGCGCGCGGATCTGACGACGCGACACGCGGCCTCGTTGGTGGACGACATTCTGCCTCCGATCCTGGCCGGCCTCGACCAACCCTGATCGGTTTTCGTCCTCCGCCCTTCGCGTCCTTCGCGGTTAGTCCTCCTTGGTTTCGCTCAGAATTTGTGCTCTTCGGCGAGCTTCGACCCCTCGCCCTCGGGCAGGCCGTCGCGGAAGGTGCCAAACCAGCGGTCGAGCGGGATGGTGCTTTCGCCGTAGTTGCACTCGAAGTAGCGGTGGTGGAGGTAGTGGAAGTAGGAGCCGGTCGGGACCTTGTCCTTGATGATCGGGCCCTCGTAGCCGTGGTGGCCGTTGGCGGGGCCGAGCGCGGCGTGCTGCAGGTCGAAGAGGAAGTGAAACGGATGCGACGGCACGATCCAGTGGATGCAGGCCACGCTGAGGTAGAGCAGCGTCTCCACCGGGTGCATGGCCATGCCGGACCACGCGTTGGGGTTGCTGTTCTTGTGGTGCAGGTAGTGGACGTGCTTGTAGAGCGGCTTCCAGTGGATGAGCCGGTGCACCCAGTAAAAATGGAATTCGCGCCAGAAGGGGATGACGAAGAGCCAGACGACGAACCACACCGGGTTCTCCGCCCACGTCAGCCACGGGATCCGGCCGGTGGCATAGAGCCACATCGTGATCACTTCGTAGCCGGTCCAGATGAGACCGGCCACACCGGCGGTCCAGAAGACGTTGTCGTAAACCTGATCGCCGAACAAGAACAGCCGGCTCTTGGTCGCGGGCCATTTGGCGTCATATTTTTTGCGCAGCCCCTCGCCCTTGCGCATGTAGAGCCAGTAGTGGAAGAAGCCGTAGTAGAGCCACATCATCACCTGGTTGCGCACCCAGATCTGGGCGATCCAACCGAACTCGAAGGTCGCGCAGCGCGCGATGTCCGGCTGGGTGAACCACCAGGCGACCGCGGAGATGAGCAGCAGCGACGTGTTTACGGGCCAGAGAAAACCGGGCCAGCCGAAGGTCCATTTGGCGAGCGCCTTCAAGTTCGAGGGCTGGGTGAACAGCGGCGAATAACGGCAGGGGTAGGCGGGCCGCCACTCGCCGCGGGCGTTGCGGCCCTCGGAGTCGGCCGGCTCGGCGCGGGGTGGGCGCGGGTCTTGGGGCATGGGCCGGAGTGTGGTGGCGCGGAACCGGGAGGCAAGAACGCAGGCGAGCCGGGCGAACGGGGCGGCCAAACGCGGCGAGGGCGCCGCGCCCCCAGTTGGCGGTGCGATGTTCGGATCATGGAGCCACGGCGCCCTCGCCGCGGTGCCTTTAGTTCGGAGTGCGGTGGCGTGGTGCCCGATAACGCGCCGGGGGCGGCGCGTCCCCATGGGTTTGTGATGCTTGACGCTGGAGCCGCGGCGCCCCCGCCGCGGTGGGTGGTCGCGGGCAGGAAAGGGTGGCATTTGCGGTCGCGGGTGGCC
>JBMSWZ010000253.1:0-3377 GCA_049425105.1 Cephaloticoccus sp. | reverse complement strand
CCATTACCTCAGCCACACGTTGGTCACGATGGTGCTGGCGATGCTGGTCGTGCGGGTGTGGCTGGCCGTGCTGCGGCCGCCGCGGACCGATTAAAACAGGTCGAGCTGCTGGCCCGGCCTGCGAAAATGCGCCGTGGAGAGTTCGAAGGGTTTGCGATTCAAACCCGCGCGCCGCGCGGCGGTGTGAAACAGGTCATGAATCTGCTCTGCGAAGATGCCTTCACCCCGCATGCGCTTGCCCCAGTCGCTGACGTTGAGCTGGCCGCCGCGCAGGTCGCGCACGCGGCTGAGCACCCGCTCCAGCCGCGCGGGGAAGTGGGTTTCGAGCCACGAGGAAAAAATGCCCTTCACCGCGTGGGGCAGGCGCAGCACGACGTAGCCCGCGCGCTGCGCGCCGGCCTGCGCCGCGGCGTCAAGGATGGCGGGCAGCTCGTGGTCGTTGAGCCCGGGAATCACGGGCGCGGTCATCACGCCGACGGGAATGCCGGCCTCGGCCAGGAGCCGGATGGCGCGCAGGCGATGCTCGGGACGCGCCGCGCGCGGTTCGAGTTTGCCGGCGAGGTCGGCGTCGAGGCTGGTGATGCTGAGGTAGACGCAGGTGGCGTCGTGCCGCGCGAGTTCGGCGAGCAGATCGCGGTCGCGCGTGACGAGAAAGTTCTTGGTCACGATCGACACCGGGCTGCGCAGCTCTGCAAAAACCTCAAGGCATTGCCGCGTGAGCTGGAAGTGCCGCTCGGCAGGTTGATAGCAGTCGGTCACGCCGCTCATGGCGACGCCTTGGGGCGACCAGCGCGGGGCGGTGAGCTCTGCCCGCAGAAGCTCGGGCGCGCGACGCTTGACCATGATCTTGGTCTCGAAGTCCAGACCGCTGGAGAAGCCCAGGTATTCGTGATACGGCCGCGCGTAGCAATAAGCGCAGCCGTGTTCGCAGCCGCGGTAGGGGTTGAGTCCGATCGTGAACGGGATGTCCGGGCTGTCGTTGCGCGTCAGCACCGACTGGCTGGTGTCGTCGAGATACTGCGTCCGCAGATCCGGCCGCTCCTCCGGCGGGCAATCCGGATCGGGTTCGAAATGCAGCCGCTCGAAACGATTCGGCGGATTCAACGCCGTGCCGCGTCCGGGAGGGGGCGGGGGAATGGGCGGCGTGGACATGTGCGCAACGTTGCGCGGTGGCACCCAAAGGCAAACTGGTGGGAAACACGGATCGGATTTTTTACAGGAGGAAACGGAGCGAACAGAGAGGGGGAATTCCTCTCAGTTACCTCTGTTGCCTCCTGTAAATCCGGTATTCCTCTGCGGGCTCTGCGATCTCCTGTAAGACAGGTCCTAACAGGAGGACGCGGAGGTCGCGGAGAAATTGATTCTTCGCTTCGCGAAAGGGGGCAAGTTTGCTTCAGTGCAGGCATGCCGCGCGCCGCCAGCACTCCTGTTTCGATCACCCGCCTGTCCGGCGCGGCGCCGGCGGCGGCGGGCGAGGACCGCGTGGCCACGGAGGAGCCGTTGGAAATCCGCGTGGGCGGGACCAGCGTGGCCGTGGTGATGCGCACCCCGGGGCACGACCGCGAACTCGCGGCGGGATTCTTGGTGACGGAGGGCCTGTTGCACCGGCGGGAGCAGGTGCTGGACCTGGTGTATTGCCGGGCGGAGGGCGTGCCGGAGGAAAACGTTTTGGACGTGCTGCTCGCGCCGGACGCGGCCTTGGATTTGACGAAGCTTACGCGCCACGTGTTCACGTCGTCCAGCTGCGGCATTTGCAGCAAGGCGAGCATCGACGCCATTCGGGCGCAGTTTCCGCGCGTGCCGGCCGTGCCGGCCCCGCGGCGGTCGGTGCTCGCGGGATTGCCCGCGGCGCTGCGGGCGGCGCAGGCGACTTTTGACCAGACCGGCGGGTTGCACGCGGCGGCGTTTTTTGCCGCCGACGGCACCCTGCGCGCGGTGCGCGAGGACGTGGGCCGGCACAACGCCGTGGACAAGCTGGCCGGCCGCGCCTTTCTCGACGGCGGTCTGCCGCTGGCCGACGCCATCCTGCTGGTGAGCGGACGGGTGTCGTTTGAGATCATGCAAAAGGCGCTGGGCGCGGGTATCCCGGTGGTGGCGGCGATCTCGGCGCCGTCGAGCGCGGCGGTGGAATTTGCCGCGGCCAGCGGCCAGACCCTGGTGGGTTTCCTGCGGCCGGCGGAGGGCGGGGGCATGCGGATGAATGTTTACGCCGGCACCGTGACGGATTGATGCTGTCGGACCCGAACCCATGAATTGTCCGACCCGATTGCACTGTAGGGCGGGGTCTCCGAACCCCGCCGCGAAAATTTAGCTCAGGGCCTGGCGGGGAATGGAATCCCCGCCCTACCAAATATGAAGACCCGCTTGATCCTGTTTCTTTGCCTGTGGCTGCCGTTGGCGGCGCAGGAGGCGCGCGAGGAGTCGCTGGCGGAGCGCGGGTTGCGCCAGCTGGTCGAGCGCCAGCGCGAGTTGCTGGGCAAGGCGGCGAAGGCGGGCGAGCATTTCGACGAGGCGGCGTTCCAGACGCAGATGCAGCAGCTGTGCCAGGGCTATGAGTCGTTTCTCCGCGACAACCCGGACTTCGCCGCGGGCTACGCGACCTACGGCTACCTGCTCCGGCAGATCGGCATGGAGCGCGAGAGCGTGGTGATGTTTCTCAAGGCCAACCAGCTCGACCCCGACATCCCGCTGGTGAAGAACCAGATCGGCAACTACCTGGCCGAACACGGCAAGCCGCTGGAGGCCGTGAACTATTTCCTCGCCGCCATCAAACTCGCGCCCAAGGAGCCGCTCTATCATTTCCAGCTCGGCACGCTGCTGCACAACTCGCGCGACACGTTCCTGAAGTCCGGCGAGTGGACGTCCGACGGCATTGACCATGCGATGCACGAGGGTTTCCGGCGCGCGGCGGAGCTGGGGCCGGACCGGTTCGAGTTTGTCTACCGTTACGGCGAGTCGTTTTACGACGTGCCCGACCCGGATTGGGACCAGGCGCTGGCGGTGTGGGCCGGGCTGGAGGAAAAGGCCCCGCCCGACATCGAGCGCCAGACCATGCGGCTGCATGCGGCCAACGTGTGCGTGAAGGCGGGCAAGACCGCCCACGCCGAGGCCTTGCTCGCGACGATCGCCGCGCCCGAGTTGCAGGCCCAGAAGGAAAAGCTGGTTGCGCAGATGGCGGCCGGCCCCGAGAAGTGAGGCGTCATGGACTTTGGCATTGATCCCGAGACCCTGCGCAGGGGCCTGATCTTCTACATCCTGCTCATCACGAGCCTCTGCATCCACGAATGGGCGCACGCCTTCGTGGCGGACACACTTGGCGACTCCACGCCGGCGAGCGAGGGCCGGGTGACGTTGAACCCAGTCGCCCATATGGACCT
>JBMSWZ010000252.1:0-3381 GCA_049425105.1 Cephaloticoccus sp. | reverse complement strand
GCCCTCTTCGTAGACCTCGGCGGTGCCGTCGGGGGTGATGAGGGCGACGCCGCCGGGGACCAGAATCTGGCGAAAGGCTGCCCGGGCGGCGACCAGCGGGTCGGCGCCGTTGAACAGCTCCATCCGGAAGGCGCGCACCATCTGCACCGCGTGGCTCACGGCAATGGCGAAGACGAGGAACGGGACCAGGATCGAAAGCGGATCGAGTCCGAACCCGAGGGCGTTGAGGGCGCCCATCTGCCAGATCACCGCAATGAGCGAGCAGGCGATCGTCGGGATGGTGAGCCGCAGCGAGCGGGAGTAGAGCCAGACCAGCCCGGTGGTGATGACGAAGGAAAGTGCAAAGAAAAAGATGACATTGCGCGCGCCGTCGCTGATGTCGCCGATCACCTTGGCGAAACCGATGATGTGCACACCGATCGCCACATCCACGCCATCGTTACCGGCGTATTTTTCCCGGATTTGCTCCTCCAAGTAGCGCGCGACCTTCGTGTAGTCGAGCCGCTGCCCGGTGCGGGGATCGATCTCGAGGAGCTGGGCGCTGACGATGGCCCCGCTGAAGTCATTGGCGACGAGCTGGCCGACCTTGCCGGACTTGATGATGTTCTCTTTTACCCGGGCGAATCCGTCGGGCGTGGGTTCAAAGTCGGCGGGGATGACATTGCCGCCCGTGAAGCCGTCCTCGACGACCTCGATGTAGCGCACGTTGGGCGTGAACAAGGACTGGACCTGGGCGCGGTCGACGCCGGGCAGGTAAAAAACTTCGTCGGTCACGGCCTTGAGGGCGGCGAAGAACTCTGGCGTGAAGATCGTGCCGTCCCGCGCGGTGAGGGCGATGACGACGCGGTTGGCCCCGCCGAACTGGTCCTGATACTTCAGGAAGTTGCGGATATACTCGTGGTCTTGGGGGAGCTGCTTGTTGAAGCTTGCGTCCACCCGCGTTTTGGCGGCGAACCAACCCATGCACAGGGTCAGCAAGGCGAAGCCCGCGATGAGCTTGAGGCGGTGGTGAAAGACCCACGTGGCAAACTGGTCGATGCGGTCGGACATCAGTCGGCGGGTTGCAAGGGTTGGACTCCCGCCTCACCCAAGGCCAGCACGATGCCGGTGGCGGGGCTGAACAAGCAACCGATGGCGGTGGTCAGGCTGCCGCTGGCGGCGGCGAAGGAAACGCCATCATCCGTGCTTTGCAGCAGCGTGCGCGACTGGCCGGCCAGCCAGATGGTGCCGGCGGGCGTTTCGACGGCGGCGGCGAGCAGGGCGTGGCTGTCGGTCGGGACGGCTTCCCAGTTCTCACCGTCGTCGGTGCTGCGGTAGACATGGCCGCGCAGGCCGTAGGCGAGCAGGGCGCCGGATTGCAGCGGCAGCAGGCCATAGAACGAGCCGTCGTAGGGCGCGGGAATCGGCTCCCACGTGCGACCTTGATCCGGTGAGCGCAACAAGGTGCCGCGTTCCCCGGCGATGAAGAGCGTGCCGTCGGCGCGCGAGACAATGCGGTTGAGGTGGGAGTCATAGTCCTGCACCACGAGATTGGACCAAGTCTGACCGGCATCCGCGCTGACCAGGGCAAGGCCATAAGCGCCGACGACCACGACCCGGCCGTCGGCCAGGGCGCAGACGTCGAGCCATGAGTCTTCAAGGTTATCACCCTGCCACTGCATCTGCCACGTGCGCCCGCCATCAGCGGTGTGCAAAATGACGGCGTCGTGACCCACGGCCCAGCCGTGTTCGCCTCCGGGGGCAAAACTCACAGCGGTCAGCGTGGCCGTGCTGGGTGAAGCAAGGCCGGTCCAGTTGGCGCCTTCGTCAGTGGAAAGCAGCAAGGTACCGCGTTCGCCCACCGCGACGATGCCGGCGGTCGATCGCGCGGCGCCGAGCAACAGCACCCGGGGGGCCGGCGCCGCGGACAAGGCGGTGGCGAACAACAGGCAGCAAGCGGTCGCGAGCCGACGCAGCATGGGGGTCATCGACGCAACAGTGCCGAAGGAGGGCGGGCTTGGCGAGCCCGCCGTTGCTCCGGTCGGTGTCAACTCAACGAATGCCCGATCGGCGCAGGCTGTCGGGGCTGTAGTCCCCCGACGAGCGCTCGATCGTGAAGTCATACATCTTGTTTTCGTTGTCCAGGCCGATGGCGAGGTAACGGCCTGCCTGCAGGTCGGTGTGCACCTCCAACGTGCTCCAGAAGGTTAGGGCATCATAGTAGTTGATGCAATGGGCCTCGGACACGCGCCAGAGCTGGCCGCGCGAATCGTATTGGTCGACCGCGAGGATCTGCCAGCTGTCCTCGTCGACATAAAACGTGCGGCGGGCGTAAAGGTGTGAGGCGCCGGGTTTGAGCGTCGCCTCGACCACCCAGACGCGGTGCAGTTCATAGCGCGCCAGGTCTTGGTTGATGTGCAGGGGCTTGAGGATGTCGTCATTCTTCACCTTGTCGCTGTGCAGCTGGTAGCTGTTGTAGGGAACGAGCATCTCGCGCTTGCCGACCAGCTCCCAATTGTAGCGGTCAGGCGCACCGTTATACATGTCGAACTGATCGCTGGTGCGCATGTTGTCGGCGGCGGTGCCGGGATTGTCATAGGCGACATTGGGGGCGCGGCTGACGCGACGCCGGCCGACGTTGTAGACCCAGGCGCGGCGGGGTTCCTTGACCTGGTCCATGGTCTCGTGCGCGAGCAGGATGGTGCCGGCGAAGCGCGGCGGGCTGACAATGGCCTGCTTGAAATAGATCAGGACGTTGTCGAGGTCGCTGGCACTGATGCCGTCGCGGGCGTAGTTGAAGAGAAACTCGTCGTCGAACTCCACCATGGTGTAGCTGCCGCCGCGCGTGGGCGCGGCCTGGCCGATGTGGCGGGTGGCGGCGACACCACGGTAGCGGGTCAGGTGATTCCAGATGACCTCGATGCCGCTCTGCGGGATCGGGAAGGGCACGCCCACGATTGCGTCGGTAAAGCCGTAGCCCTCGTTGACCAGCTGGGCGCTGGTCGCGTTGCGCTTGGTGGCCTCATAGACGCGCTCGGGATTGGCGGCGCTGCGACGCGTGGGGAAAACCACGAGTTTGTATTCGGGGTAGGCCTGCAGGAGGGCGGCGTGCCCGGCGGTGACGACGTCGCGGTGAGCGGCGAGATTGTCCGCGGTCACCGTGTAGAGCGGTTGATCGGCGGCGTAGGGATCCGGGTGGTGGTCACCGGGCTGGTAGCCCGCGGGCGGCGTCGTGATGCCGCCGTCCCATTCCGGGATGGTGCCGGCGGCGTTGCCGGCGCGTTCTGCGCCGAGGGGCGTGAGGTCCTTGCCGAGGCGGTCGGCCTCGGCGCTTGAGACGGCCGCCTGCAGGCTGGCGGCGGCCAGGGTGTGGATCGCCCGTTCCATCGCCTCCACCGGATC
>JBMSWZ010000251.1:0-3400 GCA_049425105.1 Cephaloticoccus sp. | reverse complement strand
CATCAGCTACGGCACCGTCCCCGTGATCAACGAGAACGACACCGTGAGCGCCGCGGAAATCCAGGCCCTCCTGCGCTTCGGCGACAACGACACGCTCTCCGCGATGGTCGCGAGCCTCGTCCACGCCCAATACCTTTGCATCCTGTCCACCGCGACCGGCCTCATCGACCTCAAGGGCACGCGCCAAGTCGTGCCCGTCGTGGAGAAAATCACCCCCGCGATCGAGGCCATGGCCGGCGGCACCGCCAGCGAGACCGCCACCGGCGGCATGATCTCCAAGATCGCCGCGGCCAAGCTCGCCGTCCGCGCCGGCTGCGGTGTCTTCATCGCCAGCGGCGCCGAGCCCGACGTCCTCTCCCGCCTCCTGCGCGGCGAGGGCCCCGGCACGTTTTTCGCGCCCAGCGGCCTGCCGATGGAAGCCAAGAAACGCTGGCTCGCCTATTTCCAGCGCCCCACCGGCACGATCTACCTCAACGAGAACGCCGTGCCCGTGCTCCGCGACCAGGGCCGCAGCCTTCTCGCGGTTGGCGTCACGCATGCCTTCGGCGATTTTTCCGCCGGCGAGATCGTAAACGTCGCCGGTCCCGATGGCATTGTCTTTGCCCGCGGCAAGACCGCCTACAGCCAGCCCGAGATCACCGCGCTCGCGGGCCTCAAGGGCGAGGCCGTCGCCAAGCTGCACCCCGGCCGCCGCCGGCTCGAGGTCATCCACCGCAACGACCTCGCGCTGCTGTGAGTTTGAAAGGTGGACGCACCTCCCGCAGCCGCGGGATCGGCGCGTTTGCATTACGCTCTACCCTCCCAACCCGCGGGCACAGGGACGTGGCCCCCCCCCACCGCACCCTCATCGGTGGACGCGCCGGTCCCTCGGCGCGTTGATTGTCTGGCCACACAACCGGCCAGCCGCGAATCACTCCGCGAGGCCGCTCCTTGCTTGCCCTGACCGCGGGGATTCGGCTCCCTCAGACCCCACGATGGATTTCGAGCTCGACCCCCGCACTGCTGCCGGCATTCCGCCGATCGATTTCCGCGCGCTGCTGAACGACGAGCAATACCACGCGGTCACTGCCGAGCCGGGCCCGCTGCTCGTGCTGGCCGGCGCCGGTTCCGGCAAGACGCGCACGCTCACCTACCGCGTCGCGTGGCTGCTCGCGCAGGGCGTGAAGCCGTCCGAGATCCTGCTCCTCACCTTCACCAACAAGGCCGCCAAGGAAATGCTGCACCGCGTGCAGGACCTCACCGGCATCGAGCCCGGCCGGTTTTGGGGCGGCACCTTCCACTCCCTCGGCCACCGCGCGCTGCGCATTTACGGCGAAGCCATCCAGCTGCCGCGCAACTTCACCATCCTCGACGCCGACGAGTCCGAATCGCTCCTCAAGCAGTCGGTCGAGGCCGCGGACAAGACCTTTTTCAAGGACAAGACCCACCCGCGCCCCGGGCCGTTGTTCGACGTGCTCTCGCTCGCCCGCAACACGCAGTTGAGCATTCAGAAAACCGTCACGCTCTACTTCTCGCAATACGGCGACATCCAACACCGCTTCGGCGCGTTTGCCGAAGCCTACGACAAAAACAAGCGCGCGCAAAACGTCGTCGACTACGACGACCTCCTCGAGCTGTGGCTGCGCCTGCTGAACGAGGCGCCCGAGGTCGGCGAGTATTTCGGCCAGCGTTTCCGCCACCTCCTCGTCGACGAATACCAGGATACCAACACCCTGCAGGCCCAGATCGTCGACAAGCTCGCCCCGCACCACCGCATCATGGCCGTCGGCGACGACGCGCAGTGCATCTACTCGTGGCGCGGCGCGGACTTTGAGAACATCATGACCTTTGAGCACCGGCACCCGGGCACGGTCATTCACCGGATCGAAACGAACTATCGCTCGACGCCGGAAATCCTCGCCCTCGCCAATGCCGTGCTCCTCGCCCAGCCCAAGGGCCGGCATTTTGACAAGGAGCTGCGCGCCTCCCGCGGCCACCTGCAGAAGCCCTATGTCGTGCAGACCATGGACGACCGCGAGCAGGCGGAGTTCGTCCTCAAGCGCGTGCGCGCGCTGATCGAGGACGAGGGCGTGTCCGCCAGCGAGGTCGCCATCCTTTACCGCTCACACTTTCTCGCCCTCGAGGTGCAGCTCGCCCTCTCCCGTGCCGGGATCCCCTACCAGATCACCAGCGGCGTGAAGTTCTTCGAGCGCCAGCACATCAAGGACCTCGTCGCCCTGCTGCGCTTCGTCTGCAACCCCTCCGACACCCAGGCCTGGCAGCGCATCGCCGTCCTGCTCCCGAAGGTGGGCGAGAAGGGTGCGCAAAAGATTCACGCCGCGGCCCTCGATCACGCGTCGATGATGCGGCAGAACTTCATCGACGCCCTGGCCACCGATGACGTGAAGAGCAAGGTCGCCAAGGACGCGCGGGGCGACTGGGACAACTTCTGCGCCTCGCTCGCCCAAGTCGCATCCGCGATGGAATCCGGCCCGCCCTCCGGCGCCGTGGAGACCGCCATCGACGGCTGGTATGGCGACTACCTGAAGGGCGCCTTCGCCGATTACCTCGACCGGCTGGAAGAATTGAAGGCCCTGATCGGCTTCGCCGCCCGCTTCGAGCAGATGCAGGACCTGCTCGCGCAGATCGTGCTGCTCAACAGCGAGACCTCCGACCGCCAGGTCGACCCCGAGGCCGAGGCCGTCCGGCTCACCACCGTGCACCAAGCCAAGGGCCTGGAATACGACGTCGTTTTCCTCGTCGGGCTCGCCGACGGCCAGTTTCCTGGCCGCCGCTCCATTGAGGCCGGCGACGTCGAGGAGGAGCGCCGGTTGTTTTACGTCGCCGTCACCCGCGCCAAAAACGAGCTCTACCTGTGCTACCCCAAGGTCGCCACGCGCGGCGGCCCCGGCGGCATGCTGTTGAACCCCAGCCGCTTCCTGCTCGAAATCCCCTCCGACCTCTACGACCCCCTCCGGATCAAGCGCAGCTTCGGCTGGTGACCGGGTCGGAAAAACCCGGTCGGGGCACTTTGCCCTTCCCAAGTGTGGTATGTTACGGCTGAAATCCAGCTTCGCCCATGTCCACTTCCGTCGAAAACGTCGTCATTATCGGGACCGGATGCGCCGGCCTGACCGCCGCCATCTACACCGCCCGCGCCAGCCTGAATCCGCTCGTCCTGGAAGGCCCGCTGCCCGGTGGCCAGCTCACGACCACGAGCGAAGTGGAGAACTTCCCCGGCTTCCCCGAGGGAGTCGACGGCTTCCAGCTGACCCAGAACATGCGCGAGCAGGCCACCCGGTTCGGCACGCGCTTTGAGCAGGCCTTGGGCACGTCGGTGGACTTCACCGTCATGCCACGCAAGCTCCAGCTGGGCGACCGCACCCTTCTCGCCAAGACGGTCATCATCGCCACCGGCGCG
>JBMSWZ010000250.1:0-3424 GCA_049425105.1 Cephaloticoccus sp. | reverse complement strand
CATCGGCACCATGCGGACGGGCAAAGCTCTGCCCTGGCTTTTTCGGCGCTCGCTGCGGCGGGCGCATCACATTGTCGCCAACAGCCGCGCCGCCCGGGCCACGCTGCAAGCGGCCTATGCCGTGCCCGGAGAATGCGTGAGCGTCATTCCCAATTCCCTTGCCTTTCCTCCGACCGACGCCGCCCGGGACCGGTCGTTGCGCCACGCGCACGGCGCCAACGCCACGACCACGGTCCTGCTCGATGTCGCGATGTTCCGGCCGGAGAAAAACCAGCGCGAACTCATCACCATCGCCGCCGGGCTGCCGGCCGACTTCCGCTGGCAGCTGTGGTTGGCCGGCGACGGACCGGAGCTTGATCCGTGCCGGCGTTATGCCCGGGAACTCGGCTTGGCGGAACGCGTTAAATTCCCGGGGGTCGGCGCGGACCCCTCCGCGCTCTACGCCGCGGCCGACCTCGCGGTCCACGCCTCGGCCAGCGAAGCCCTTTCCAATTTTCTGATCGAGGCCCAGGCTTATGGCCTGCCCGCCGTCGCCTATGAGGCGCAAGGCAATGAGGAGACCATGCTCCCCGGCGAAACCGGTGCCTTGATCCCTCGCGGCGACCAGACGGGATTCCGGGCCGCGATCACCCACTACGCTGCCGCCGGCCCGGCTATCCGCCAGCGCGCCCGCGATTTTGCCCGCCGCACGTTTGCCCCGGAGGTACAGGTGCAGGCGTATCTCGACCTTTTCGCCCGTCTCGTCACCTTGCCGTCATGACCAACAAGCAGCGCACCGATCTGATCGAACGCTACATCCGCACGCACCGCTACGCCGACCTGCGGGCGCTCGCGGCCAAGTTCGACAGCTCGCTTTCCACCGTTCGCCGGGCGCTGGACCAGCTGGAGGCCAAGGGTGTTGTCCGCCGGCACCACGGCGGCGCCTCGCTGGTGGAGACCGACGTGGTCGCGCAGGAATACGACTTTATCTCCCGCAATTCCCGCTTCGCCGACGAGAAATTCTCCATCGCCCGCCGTGTCGCCGAGGAAATCCAGCCCGGCATGACCGTCATCCTCGACGGCGGCAGCACGAGTTACGCGGTCGCCCGGCTGCTCGTGGACAAGCGCCTGCAGGTCATCACGAACTCCCTCCCCGTCGCCAGCCTCTTCAGCGACGTCGGCAGCGTGGAAACCATCGTCACCGGCGGCACCATCTACAACCGCCTGGGCGTCGCCCTCGGGCCGATGTGCGAGGAGGCCTTTGGCCAGGTCCATGCCGACATCGCCGTGCTCGGCGGCGCCGGCATCACCGAGAACGGCATCTGGAACCACAACGCCCTGATCGTGGCCGCGCAGCGCAGGATGATCGCGGCCTCCGAGCGCAGCGTCTTCGCCCTTGATGACTCCAAGTTCGGCCGCAAGGCCATCAGCCTTACCACCCCGTTCGACCCGCGCTTCACCATCGTGACCAACCACCAACCGGCTCCCGCCGTCACCAAGGCCATTCGTCAGGCCCGCGCCCGCCTCATCCTGGCCGACAAGTGACCGGCCCGGTCCTCCTGACAGCCTTATGTCAGGAAACCCAGCGCGCGGCGTCGCGCTGATTGCTTTTCGCCGGCGAGCCCGCTTCTTGAATGCCCGTGTCTTCTCCGTCCCAAACTCCCTCGTGCATCCGGCTGCGCGGCGTTCGCCAGAACAACCTGAAGGGCTTTGACCTCGACCTACCCCTCGGCCGCTACATCGCCGTCACCGGGCTGAGCGGCGCGGGCAAGTCTTCACTCGTTTTCGACACGCTCCACGCCGAGGGCCAGCGGCGCTACGTCGAGACCTTCAGCGCCTACACCCGGCAGTTCCTCGATCTGCTCGACAAGCCGCGCGTCGACTCGATCGAAAACATCCGCCCGTCGATCGCCATCGAGCAGACCAACACGGTCAAGACCTCGCGCTCCACCGTGGGCACGATGACCGAGCTCACCGACTACTTTAAAGTCTGGTTCAGCCATGTCGCACGTTGCTTCGACCCCGCCACGGGGCGTCCCGTCGAAGACGACACGCCAGCGACCGTCTGGCGCCGCGCGCACGCGGAGCACGCCGACCGCACTCTGCTGGTCACCTTCGCCCTGCGGCGGCCGGAGAAACTCAACTGGCCCGAGGTGCTCGGCAACCTGAAGGCCCAGGGTTACGTGCGCGTCCTCGCCGCCTGCGCCATCCACAAGCTCGACGACCTGTTGGCCACTCTGCCGCCGGGTTTTCCCGACGATTTTCACGTCGTGCAGGACCGCGTGGCGCTGCGGGAGGAGAACCACTCGCGCTTCCTCGAGGCCGTGGAGACCGCGATGCACTTCGGTCAGGGCGAGGTCACGCTGTTCGCCCACGAACGGGACTTTCCGCCCGCCGGACGCTACTCGCGCGGGCTGCACTCCCCGGAAACCGGCCGGACGTTCCGCGCGGCGTCGCCGGCGCTGTTTTCCTTCAATTCGCCGCTGGGCGCCTGCCCGCGCTGCCGCGGTTTCGGCCGCGTAATCGAGATCGACTACCGCCTCGCCCTGCCCGACCAGTCGCTTTCGATCGACGAGGGCGTGATCAAGTGCTGGGAAAGCGACATCTACGGCGAGTCCAAGAAAGACCTGCTGGTCTTCACCAAGAAAAAGAAGATTCCCACCCACGTGCCATTCGCTTCGCTCACCGCCGAGCAACGCGACTTCGTCATCAACGGCGAGCCGGGCTACGGGGAGGAGAACGGCAAGACCTGGCCGAAGTATTGGTATGGCGTGAAGGGCTTCTTCCGCTGGCTCGAGAAGAACACCTACAAGATGCACGTGCGGGTTTTCCTTTCCCGCTACCGCGCCTACAACCCCTGCCCGGATTGCCAGGGCACCCGCCTGCAGCCCGAGGCCCTGTGCTGGCGCTGGCAGGGCCGGACGCTGCCGGAGCTCTACCAACTGCCGGTTTCCGCCTTGCTCGCCTTGGTCGGCGACGCCACCGCCGCGCCGCAATCCCGCGGTGAACAGCGCTCGGCCGACCTGGCCCGCGAGTCCATCCTGACGCGTCTGCGTTACCTTGAGCAGGTGGGCTTGGGTTACCTCACGCTCGACCGCAGCTCGCGCACCCTGTCCGGTGGCGAAGTCGAACGCGTGAACCTTACCGGCTGCCTCGGCACTTCGCTCGTCGACACGTTGTTCGTGCTGGATGAACCCAGCGTCGGCCTGCACCCGCGCGACATCGACCGGCTCATCGGCATCATCCGCTCCCTCACCGCGGCCGGCAACACCGTCGTCGTCGTCGAGCACGACGAGGCCATGATCCGCGCCGCCGATCATCTCATCGAGGTCGGCCCCGAGCCCGGCAACGGCGGCGGCCAAATCGTTTTCCAAGGCAACCTCGCCGGGATGCAGGCCGACGCCGCCAGCATCACCGGCTGCTACCTGTCCGGCCGCGAACGCAT
>JBMSWZ010000249.1:0-3425 GCA_049425105.1 Cephaloticoccus sp. | reverse complement strand
GCGCCGGCGACCGGTCGCGCCCGGACCTTGCGGCTACGTTTTACCAGCAACTCGCCAACGCGGCGATGTTCTACCGGGTGACGGACGAACGGGTGCTGGCCTGGCTGGAGGAGGCGCACGCGATCGGCCTTTCCAATCAACTCGACCAAAGCACCCTCAGCCTGCAGGTGGCCGAGACGGCGCGCGCCCTGGGCCGCGCCGAGGTGGCCGCGAAGTTTTACCGGCAGTTCCTGGCGACGGCGGCCGCGACGGACCAGCGCTATTACACCGCCGAGCTGCGGCTGCGGGAGCTGGGCGGGGAGGGTGGCGAATGAAGCGCGCCGGAAAATTCGGCCGCAACGTGGCCCTAGCGATCCTGGTGCTGCTGTTCGGCTACGCCACGTGGCAGGTCCTGCAGCGTGGCGAGGAGGTCGTGGATCCGAACATCGAGGTCATCCGGTTCGCGCACTGGCAATTGGAGCCGGGCGTGCGCGAGGCCTTCGACCAGATTGCCCGCGACTACATGGCCCTGCATCCCAACGTGCGGATCAAGCAGATGCCGATCCCGGGGCGGGTCTGGAAACAGTGGCTGCGCACCCAGCTGGTGGGCGGCAATCCGCCCGACCTGATCGAGATCGCCAACTACCAGGTCAGCGACGAGATGCTCGCGCGCTATTTCACGCCGCTCACGAGCTCGTTGGAGGAGAAAAATCCCTACAACGCCGACGAGCCCGACCTGCGCGACCTGTCGTGGCGCAAGACGTTTTCCGCGGAGCTGATCCCGGAGGACACGGTGCATTACTACAGCCCGAACCTCCTGGAATATTACGCCGTGCCGAACGCGATGGTGACGGTCCGGGTGTTTTATAACCGCGACCTGATCAGGGCGGCGCTGGGCAATGACCGCGTGCCTGAGACCTACGGGGAATTCCTGCACTGGTGCGAGGCGGTCCGCGATTACTCCGAGCGCACCGGTCAGCCGGTCATGGGGCTGGCGGGATCGTGGTTCAACGCCCTGCAGCTGACCGGCATGGTCACGGCCACCGTCACGCAGCGGCTCGCGCTCGACGTCGACCTCAACCGGGACCTAGATTTCACCACGCAGGACGTGCTCATCACCTACCTGCGCGGCGACTGGGGGCTGCGCACCCCGGCGATGTTTCACAGCCTGGAGATGGTGGCTGACATCGGCCGATTCATGCCGCCGGGCTGGGCGCAGCTGAATCGCGAAGATGCGATGATGCAGTTTCTGCAGGGTAAGGTGGCAATGATTCCCACGGGCACCTGGGACGCCGGCGGCATCCTCTCGCAGGCGGATTTCGAGGTCGGCGCGTTTCGCGTGCCCTCGGTCGAGCCGAGTGATCCGAAATACGGCGCGTCCGCGCTTGGGCCCATTTCCGAGGCCAATATTTTTGCGTCGGTGCCCTTCGGCCTGACGCGCTCTTCCCGGCACCCGGAGCGCGCGATCGACTTCCTGCGGTTCATGACCAGCCGGAAAGAGAATGAGGTGTTTTCGCGCATCTCGACCTGGCTGCCCGTGATCAAGGGCGTGCCGGTGCCCGCGGTGTCGCAGCCCTTCGAGCCGATCGAGCGGGGTTACATCCGCGGACCGAGCGTGCGGTCGCTCTCGGCGTCGGCGGATGACGTTTACCAGCAGAACATCCACCTCCTGAGCGGCAAGACGGCCAGCGCGGAGCGCTATGTCGAGGAGACGACCCCGCGCTACGCGCAGGTCATCCCCGAGGAACTCACGCGCATGGCCAAGGTGTTTTTGGCGACGACGCGGCAGAAGGACTCCGTGCTCACGGCGCTCTACGATCGATCGCAGTCCGGGGGCCTGGCGCGTTCCAAGTTTGATGTCGTGGCCGCGAAGCAACTCCAGGTGGAAGCGCAGCGCCTCCAGATCGAGCGCACCTTGGCCGACTACGCCGCGAAGTAGCCCCGGGGCCGGCCGGTCCGTGGGCTCGACGCCGGCGCGCCTGGCCGGCATGGATGGTGCTCCATCCCCAGTTCCCCATGCCCAAGACATCCCCGCTCAATCGTCGCCAATGGTTCAAATCGTCCGCCGCCGCCTTGGCGGGCCTTGCGATCGCCTCCCGCGCCCGCGCCACTCCGGCGCCCGCGGTGCCGGCAACCGGACCGGTGCGGCTGTCGCTGAATGAGAATCCCTTGGGTCCGTCCCCCGCGGCGGTGAGCGCAATGCGCGCGCGCGCGGCTGACGTGTGCCGCTACCCGATGAACGAGGGCCGGGACCTGGTGGCCATGCTGGCGGCGAAGGAGGGAGTGAAGCCGGAGCAGATCGTGCTTGGGGCGGGTTCGGGCGAGATTTTGGAAGCCTGCGGATTGCTGCTGGGCGGGCCGGGTGGCGAGGTGGTTTGTGCAAAGCCCACCTACGGGCAGTTGACCGCGGCGATGGCCCGGCGCGGGTCGACGCTGGTGGAGGTGCCGCTCAATGACCGCAAGGAGCACGACCTTGCCGCCATGGCGGCGGCCGTGTCGGCGACGACGCAGTGCGTCTATGTCTGCAACCCCAACAACCCGACGGGCACGGTGGTCGATGCCGCGGAACTCCGGGAGTTTGTGCGCACCGCGGCGGCGACCGCCCCGGTCGTGGTGGACGAAGCCTACTTGGAGTGCTCCGACGATTTCGCCGGGCGCACGCTCGTGGGGCTCGTGGCCGAGGGGCACGACGTCATGGTCCTGCGCACATTTTCCAAAATCCATGGCCTGGCCGGGCAGCGCATCGGCTACGGCATCACCTCGCCGGCACGGGCGGCGAAACTCGGTCCCTATGTGATTGGCGGCCCCAACCTGCTCGCGCTGGTCGGCGCGAAGGCCAACCTCGACGACGTGAACTATGTCGCTCGCACGCGGCGCGAGATCAAGGCCGGCCGGGACGCGGTGATCGCGGTGCTGGAGGAACTCGGCCGCGACTATGCGGTGCCGCACGGCAATTTTGTTTTCTTCCACAGCGGCATGCCGATCGTCGAATTCCGGCGGCGCATGCTCGCCGAAGGCGTGCACGTCGGCCGGCCGTTTCCGCCGTTTTTCGACTGGGGCCGAATCTCGATCGGCACGCCCGACGAGATGGCCGCGGCGCACGCGGCGCTCCGCGCTGTGCTCGGCTAATCCCTCACCGGGCTGGGGCAGTTTGTAACGTATTACGTTACAAACTGCGCAGGTCGGAAGGGGCGGACGGTGGGGTGCGGGCGAAAGTGAACGATTACGGGAACGAGAAAGCGGGGGCGATTAGGGGGAGGCGTAGCGGCGGTATTGGCGCGCCTCCAAATTGGCGGAGGTGCTGGGTTTCGGCGTGGCGGGACCAAGCGCTTTGGGCCGGATCGTCCGGCGGCAGGAGCCAGGTAAAAGCCGTGAGCGCGTCCAGCGTGCGGGCATCGCGGCGGATGCGTTCATCGTTGAAGTGATCGACCCGCAGACGCGCGAGC
>JBMSWZ010000248.1:0-3428 GCA_049425105.1 Cephaloticoccus sp. | reverse complement strand
GAACGATGCGACCCACAGTTAACCGTCGTTCGTCTGGGCGAACGCCGTGACCGCAATAAACGGCAGCCGGCTGTCGATATCCCAAGTGCGCACCATGAAGTCATCGCCAAACGCGCCGACGGCCGGACGCGCAAGGCCGGGCCGCGCCAGCCCCAACGCCAGCACGCACGCCAGCCACCAGCGCCCGCAACGAAAGGCCGATCCTCCTCGGAAATGCACGGCATGGTTCTACGCGACCGCGGCCGCATGGCAAGCAGGGCAAAACCCTAAACAGGGTTGCGGGAGGCCCCGTAACTGCCAACTTGCCAACGCATATGCCCGACGCTCCTGCCGCGCCCGCTCCGCGCCTTGCCTGCCTACTCGCCTTCGACGCGTCGAACCGGCTGGCCGTGCGCAAGCTCGGCTCCAAGGCCGGCCTGCCGTTCACGGGCACGGACCTGGCCATGGCCACCACCCGTTTGGAGTCCGCTTTCCCGACCCACACGACCCCGGCGGAGTATTTCACGGTCACCGCGGGCGGACGGACGCACGTCGTGCATTTCGTGCAGGTCGAAGGCCGAAGCCTCGACGCCGAGATTGAGTTTTTTCCCATCGCGGTCCTCGAAAGCACCCCAGGCCTGCCCGCCCCTTCCCTCCAAGCCATCCTCGCCGAGTTCGAACCGCACCTGATCGAGATTCCCTACCTGCACATCGGCGAGCATGATTTTATCTACAAGTTTCGCCCGGAAAAGGAGCGCAACGCCGCCATCTGCGCCGCGGATCCGGAATCGAGCGCCCTCTACCAGTCGCATCTCTGCACGCTGATCAAACAGCGCGCCCGCACCCACGAAGGCACGGCGGCCGATCCGGTGCCGCTTGATTTCGGCGCCATCAGCTACCTCATCCCGAGTCATTTTGGTTTTTGCCTCGGCGTGAAGAACGCCATCGAGCGCGCCTATGAAACGCTGGCGGCCAATCCAGGCCGGCGCGTGTTCATGCTGTCGGAGCTCATCCACAATCCATTCGTCAACGCCGACCTGCTGCGCCGCGGTTTGTCCTACCTGCAAACCGACAAAGGCCTCCCCTTCACCACCACGGGCCAGACCGAGCGAGAGGCCCCGAATGCGCCCTTATTGTGGGACACGCTGACCCCGGATGACATCGTGATCATCCCGGCCTTCGGCGCGACCGACGAGGACAAGCGCAAGCTGGTCCGGAAAGGCATCGCCGTCTGCCAATACGACGCGACCTGCATGCTGGTCGAAAAGGTCTGGAAAGCCGCGCGCGCCTACGGTCGCGCGGGTTTTACCGTCATCATTCATGGCAAGGCGGAGCACGAAGAGACCAAAGCCACTTTCTCCAACACCCGCCGGCATGGCCCGGCTTTGATCGTGCGCGACCTGGAGGAGACCCGCCAGCTGGGCCGGATCATCCGCGCCAAGGATGCCGCGGCGGTTGCCGAGTTTCACCGCCTTTTCGCCGGTAAATACACCCCCGGCTTCGATCCGGCGCGCGACCTGGAACGCGTGGCGGTGGTCAACCAAACCACCTTGCTGGTGAATGAAACGCGGGCGATCATCGACTACCTGCGCGACCTGTTCGTGGATCTCCACGGCCCGGACGGCACCCAGCGAGTGGGCGGCAGCGGCCGCAACGACACGCTTTGCTACGCCACGCAGGTGAACCAGGACGCCCTTGCCCGCGCGCTGGCCTCGCCCCTCGACGCCGCCTTCGTCATTGGCGGCAAGAACTCGTCAAACACCTACCAGCTCTACCGCCTCTGCGAGCAGGCGCTGGGCAAGCGCGCCTTTTTCATTCAATCCGAGGCCAATATCCGCTCGGCCGCGGTCGTGGAGCACTACGTCTTTCCCTCCCTGCACGAGGGCCGCACCCACGGCTCCACGGAAATGAGGCCATTGTGGGACGATCTCAATCACCCCAAACGCGTCCTGATCACCGGCGGGGCATCGTGCCCTGACGGCATCATCCAACAGGTGATCACCCGCCTGAACGGCTTGTTCCCCCCCGCCGCAGTCCGCCCCGTCGAGGCCTTGTTGCGCGACTTGGAAATGCCGGCATAAAAAAACGCAGCGGAGGGAATCCGCTGCGCGTTTATCGCCGCCCCGGCGGGCCAGCCTTAGAACTTGAAGTTCAGGCCGGCGCGAAAGCCCTGAAGCTTCGACAGGTCGATGTCGGTCGTGTAGGCCGAGCCGTTTTCCGAAATGGTCGAGGTGTATTCGCCGCTCGTCTGGTAAAACGCACCGGCGTAAAGCCCGGCGGTCTCCGTAATCATGTATTCGAGCGTGGCATCGACATAATAGCCGGTGAGCGCCTTCTCATCATTCTCGCTGACGGTGCTGACGATCGGATCGCTCGTATCGGCCACGAGCGTCTGCTCCACCGAGTAGGTCGTGCCCGAGTAAACCAAGGTCGGGCCGGCGCTCAGGCTGACCCGGAAATTGTCGGAAATGTGGTAGGTCAGGGTCGGGCCAATGCGGGCGGTCAGGTAGGTGCCCTTCAGCCGCCACAGGTTGGCCACCTGCGTATTGTTCGTGACCGACGAGTTCGTCCGGCTGGTGGGCTTCTGGCCGAGCAGCACCGTGGTGTCGGTGATGTTGCCGTTGTCGTCCGCCGTCGCCGAGGGGGCCACATACGGCACGCCTTCCGGCAGGGTCTGGCCATCCAGCGAATAGGTGTCGGTGACCGTGTAAATCGTGGCGTTGACCGCCCCTTGGGCCGTTGACGAGAGGCCGTTGATGCCAATGCCGGCAAACAGCTTCCACTCCAGCTTGTTGCCAAGCTTGCCCATTTCGCGGGAGACCACGAGTTCAGTGCCGAGGCTTGAGCCGGTGTCCTTGCGGCTCACTGACGTCGCAGCGACGTCGGCGCTGTAAAGGTGCAGGGCCACGCTGGCCCCGCCATCAACCACTTGGTCGGCATCGACGTAGGTCCAGCTGTTGGTCTTCCCGTCGGTGGCTCCTTCCCGGGTGTCGAGCAGGACCAAGCCGTCGTGATACTCGCGCACCACCGCGGTGGCATCGACGTCCTTGATCGCCTGCTGCGAGGTGATCACGCCGGTGCCGCCAAACCCAATGGAAGAACCGCTCAGCAGGCGCGTGCCCACGCTCAGCGAGAACTTCGGCTCCACATAAAAGTCATCCAGGTCAAAATTGGGGATCTCATCCTCCGGGTTTTGCGCGTAAGCGGACGCGGCCAAGCCGAGGAAAAGGATCGAGAGAAAACGCTTCATGAGTTGCTTCAAGGTGTCAGGGGTCTGACGTCAGGGTTCGAAAAAGGTTGCACGAGAATTGGGGGCCGCCGGCCCGAGTCAATGGGAGATGCCGGGGTGGATTCGCACTTAACCTGCAATAGCGTGCGCACTTATCGCGCCTCTGCCAGCCCAAAACGCCCGTCACCGGCTTTCACGGATTATTTGCAAAGCGTCACCC
>JBMSWZ010000247.1:0-3437 GCA_049425105.1 Cephaloticoccus sp. | reverse complement strand
CCCACCCTACACGGCCGCGGCGTGAGTGCAACGCCGCGGTCGGTTTCGCCCGCCCGGCTCGTCGCGAAGGCGGCTTGTCAAACGCCGCGGCGGCACCCTAACTCACAGGACCACCGATGCCGTCCCCGTCCCGCCGCCCCCAGCCCGAGCATGTCGCCATCATCATGGATGGCAACGGCCGCTGGGCCAAACAGCGCGGTCTGCCCCGCACCGAAGGGCACCGGCGCGGCGTGGAGACGGTCCGCGCCGTGACGGACGCCGGCCGCGAGCTCGGGCTGCGCACGCTCACGCTCTACGCCTTCTCCGCCGAAAACTGGAACCGGCCGCCGGACGAGGTCAGCACCCTGATGGGCCTGTTGGAGTTCTACCTGAAGAAGGAGCTCAACACCTTTATCAAGAATCGCATTCGCCTGCGCACCATCGGCCGCACCCACGAGTTGCCCGCCGGCGTGCAACGGGCGCTCAATCACACGATCGAAGCGACCAAGGAGTTCACCGACTACACCCTCGTCCTCGCCCTGAACTATGGCGCGCGCACCGAGGTCGTCGACGCCGCGCGGGCCTACGCCACGGCCGTGGCCGCCGGCGAGGTCGCGGCGGGCGACGAATCCTGGGCCAGCTTCCGCCAGTTCCTTTACACCGCCGACCTGCCCGACCCGGACCTCATCATCCGCACCTCGGGCGAGACGCGCGTGAGCAATTTTCTCCTGCTCCAGGGCGCCTACGCCGAGTTCGTGTTCACCCCGGTGCTCTGGCCCGATTTCTCCAAGGCCGACCTCGCAGCCGCCATCGCGGACTACGCCAAGCGCGAACGCCGCTACGGGCAGACCAGCGAGCAAGTGCAAGCCCCTACCCCCTGACCCATGGCCAAACGCATTTTCAGCACCATCTTGCTCTGGGCGATTGTCGGCAGCGCCCTGTGGTATTTCCGCACCACCGGCGCCGTCATCCTCATCGGCTTGATCTCCGTGCTCACCCTGGCGGAGTTCTACCGGCTGCTCGCCGCCGCCGGCCTCGCGCCGTTCGACCGGCTCGGCATGTTGATCGGCGGCATCATCACGCTCGGACCGTGGCTGGAACAACAATTTGGACTTAGCGCCGGCCATGCCCCCGCACTGGCGGTGATCATTTTCTCGCTGCGCATCCTCGGCGAGCGCCCCGCCGCCAAGCGCGTCGAGGCCTTGGCCGCGACTTTGTTCGGCCTGATCTACGTGGCGCTGATGCTGCAGTATTTCGTGCGTATCCTGATCACCAACCCCGCCGTGCCCAACCAGGGTATCGTGCTTTTCCTCTGGCTGGTGGCGGTGGCCAAGTTCTGCGACGTCGGCGCCCTGCTCACGGGCCTCGCCATCGGCCGGCACAAGATGTCGCCGGAAATCAGCCCGATGAAAACCTGGGAAGGCGCCGTCGGTGGCGTGCTGACCTCGATGGGCGTCGGCGCGCTCATCGCCTGGCTGGGCCGCGACGTCGTGCCGGCCGCGATGACGCCGCTCATCGGCGCGCTCATCGCCGCCCCGATCGCCGGCGCCGCCATCGTCTCGGATTTGGTTGAATCAATCATCAAGCGCCGCGCCGCGATCAAGGACTCCGGCGGCATCATTCCGGGCATCGGCGGCATGTTTGACGTGAGCGATTCCCTCATTCTCACCGCTCCGCTGGGCTACCTGCTGTTCAGCCTGCTCTGAGCGGGTCTTCGCTTGCGCCGCGCCGGGCGTTTCCGGCATTGTCCCGCCCCTTGGCCGCAACCACTCCAGTCACCCGCCGGCGCGTCGTCCTCCTTGGCGCCACCGGCTCCATCGGGGAAAACACCCTGCGGGTCATCGCCGCGCACCCCGACAAGCTCGAGCTCGTCGGCATCGCCGCCCGCCGCGACTGGGAGAAACTTGCCGGCATCGCCCAGTTGCACCGCGTGCCGCACGTGGGCCTGTTCGACGAGTCGGCGGCGGTCGCCGCAAAGGCCTCCGGCCGGTTCGCGCCGGGCACGTCGTTTCACGCCGGGCTCGCCGGTTTGGTCGCACTCGCGCAACTCGCCGAGGCCGACATCGTGCTCGTCGCCGTCGTCGGCACGACCGCGCTCGAACCCACGCTCGCCGCCATCGCGGCGCGGAAAACCATCGCCCTCGCGTCCAAGGAAATCCTCGTGCTCGCGGGCAAGTTCGTGATGGCCGCCGCCCGGGCCCGCGGCGTGCGCCTCCTGCCCGTCGACAGCGAGCACAACGCCGTCTTCCAGTGCATCGAGGGCCACCCCCAGGCGGGCGTGCGCCGCATCATGCTCACCGCCAGCGGCGGGGCGTTCCGCGACTGGCCGCAAGAGAAACTGGCGGCGGTCACCCCCGCCGACGCGCTCAAGCACCCCAACTGGGCCATGGGGCCGAAGATCAGCGTCGACTCCGCCACCTTGGCCAACAAGGGCCTCGAGCTGATCGAGGCGCAGTGCCTGTTCGATCTCGCGCCGGCCCAGTGCCAGGCCGTGCTGCATCCGCAAAGCATCGTCCACTGCCTCGTCGAATACCGCGACGGCGCGATGCTCGCCCAGCTCTGCCCGCCGTCGATGACCTTCGCGATCCAACACGCCCTGCTTTACCCGGAGCGCGCCCCGGGCGTGGACTCGCCATTGGATTTCACCCGGTTGCTCTCGCTGGACTTCAAGCCCGTCGACACCGGCCGCTTACCCAAGCTGCGGCTCGCCCAGGAGACCATGGTCGCCGGCGGCTGCGCCCCGGCGGTCTACAATGCCGCCAACGAGGTGGCCGTCGCGGCCTTTCTGGAAAGCCGCATCCCTTTCCTTGCGATTCCCCGGGTCGTCGAACAGACTCTGGCCGTAATCGCCCCGCAGGAACCGGCTGACCTGGCCGCGGTCCTCGGCTGCGATACCGAAGCCCGGCGCGTCGCCGGGTCCCTGCTCAACTCCCGCTAATTCCCGTGTCCGCCGAACTTTTCCAAGACCTGCTTTCCAATGTCTGGGCCGTCGCGCTCGTCGCCCTGTTTTTCGGCGGATCGATCTTCGTCCATGAGCTCGGTCACTTCCTCGCCGCGCGCTGGTGCGGGTTGCACGTGGAGCGCTTTTCCATCGGATTCGGCCCGGCCATCTGCTCGTGGCGCGGCAAGGACGGGGTCGAATACCGCCTCTCCTGGCTGCCGCTGGGCGGCTACGTCACCCTCCCGCAGCTGGCGGCCATGAGCGAAATCGAGGGCGAGAGCTACATCGACGTGGCGGACCTGCCGCCCGTAACCTACGGCCGCAAGATGTTCGTCCTCGTGGCGGGCACGGCCTGCAACATCCTCTACGCCCTCGCCCTCGGCAACACCACGCCCACGCTGCTCGGCTGCGGCTGGGACGGACGGCTGCGCATGCAGGGCGACGCGGGGGTGCGGCGCTCGCGCGACCCCCTCCCCGCGGGGAGCGGTGGCCGCACGGAGGTGCTCGCCGGCCCGGG
>JBMSWZ010000246.1:0-3401 GCA_049425105.1 Cephaloticoccus sp. | reverse complement strand
CGGCCGACGACCTCGTTCATCGCCTTGGTCTTCGCCGCGGGGGCGAGGAACTGCTCGATGACGGCGAGTTCGCCGGCGCTGGCGCGGTCAAACAGCGCGCGGCTGAAAGCGAGGGCCTTCACCTTGGCGTTGACCTTCTTGGAGTAGTCGCGGGGCTTCGGGCCGAAGACGACGCCGCCGCCGACCCAAAGGGGGGAGCGGATCGAGCCGGCACGGGCGCGGCCGGTGCCCTTCTGGCGCCAGGGCTTTTTGCCACCGCCGCGGACTTCGCCGCGGGTCTTGGTGGAATGGGTGCCTTGGCGGCGGTTGGCGTTGATGGCAACGATGACTTCCTTCAGGGCTTGGAGGCCTTTGTCACCTTCGAAGACCGGGAGGGAGAATTCCTTCTCGCTGCTGGTTTTGCCGTCGGAACTGAAAACGGTGAGTTTCATGGCTGAGCGTTATCCGTGGGTTAGGCGTTCTTGGGCTGGCCCTTGACGGCGGTGCGGACGAGGACGTCGTCGCCGTTGGCCCCCGGGATGGCACCCTTGACGAGGATCAGGTTTTTGTCGCCGATGACCTTGACGACCTGGAGGTTCTGCACGGTGCGGCGGGCCGCGCCCATGTGACCGGGCATCTTCTGGTTCTTCCAGGAGCGGCCGGGAGTCTGGCGCATGCCGATCGAGCCGATGCGGCGGTGGAACATGGAGCCGTGGGAGGCAGGGCCGCCGCCGACGCGGAAGCGCTTCACGACGCCGGCGAAGCCCTTGCCCTTGGCGACGCCAATGACGTCGACGAGCTGGCCTTCGTTGAAGATCTCGACGGTGACCACGTCACCGGCCTTCGCCGTCGGGGCCTCGGCAAGGCGGACCTCGCTGAGGACGCGGGGCGCGGTCTCAAGACCGGCCTTCTTGGCGTGGTTGAGCTCCGCGCGGGTGGAGTTCTTGACCTTTTTCTGGGCGAAGCCGAGTTGGACGGCGTTGTAGCCGTCGTTCGCGGTGGTCTTGATCTGGACCACGGCGCAAGGGCCGGCTTCGACCACGGTGACGGGGACCAGGACGTTGTTGGCGTCATAGACCTGCGTCATTCCGACTTTTTTACCTAAAAGCGATGTAATCATAAGGCTAAGCGGTAGGTGGAGGGTTCCGTTTAACGACCTACATTAGTCAGGCTCCAGCGGTGCGCGGGGCGCACATGGGCAACTGTCTAACTATGGAGTTAAAAAGTTTATACGTTGATCGTGATGTCTACGCCCGAGGGGAGGTTAAGTTTCTTGAGCTCGTCGACCGTCTGGGCCGTGGGCTCGATGATGTCGATGAGGCGCTTGTGCGTGCGGGACTCGAACTGCTCCATGGACTTCTTGTCGACGTGCGGGGAGCGGTTGACGGTGAGCTTCTCGATGCGGGTCGGAAGCGGGATCGGGCCGGACACCCGGGCGCCGGAGCGCTTGGCGGTCTCCACGATCTCAAGGGCCGACTGGTCGATGACGCGGTAGTCGAAGCCTTGGAGTTTGATGCGAATGCGTTGGCCTTTCATGGCGGGATAAAGAACGGGTTTAAGTGCGGGCGGGGGCGCGGACGGAGGACTCGACGATCTTGGTGAGCAAGGAGCCGGGGACCTGCTCGAAGTGCGACGGCGTGATCGAGGCGCTCGCGCGGCCCTTGGAGAGGGAACGGATGTCGGTCACGTAGCCGAAGAGGGTTTCGAGGGGGACATGCGCCGTGATGATCGAGGCGCCGGCCTTGGACTCCATGCCCTGGATCTGGCCGCGACGACGGTTGATGTCGCCCATGAGGTCGCCCTGGTATTCTTCCGGGGTGGTGACTTCGACGGCCATGATCGGCTCAAGCAGGATCGGGTTGGCGGCCTTCATGCCTTCCTTGAAAGCGAAGATACCGGCCATCTTGAACGCGAGTTCCGACGAGTCGACGTCGTGGAACGAACCGTCGACGATGCGGACCTTGACGTCCACGACCGGGTAGCCGGCGACGACGCCGTTGTTGGCGCCTTCGAGGATGCCGTCGGTGGTGGGCTTGATGAATTCCTTCGGGATGACGCCACCAACGATCTCGTTGATGACCTCGATGCCCTTGCCCTTTTCGTTCGGCTCAATCTTGACGACGGCGTGGCCGTATTGGCCCTTGCCGCCCGACTGGCGGATGAACTTACCCTCGCCCGTCGCGGTGGACACGATGGTCTCGCGGTAGGCGATCTGGGGCTTGCCGGCGGTGGCCTCGACCTTGAACTCGCGCTTCATGCGGTCGCGGATGATGTCGAGGTGGAGCTCACCCATGCCGGCGAGGATGGTCTGGCCGGTGTCGGTGTCGGTGGACACGCGCAGGGTCGGGTCCTCGGCGACGAGGCGCTGGAGGGCGGTGCCCATTTTCTCTTGGTCGGCCTTGGAATTGGGCTCGATCGACATCGCGATCACGGGCTCGGGGAAGGACGGCGGCTCCAGGCGGATGTCGTAGTCCTCGTCGCAAAGCGTGTCACCGGTGATGACGTCCTTGACGCCAACGAGGGCGCAGATGTCGCCCGAATAGGCGATTTCAATTTCGTCGCGGTCCATGGCGCGCATGAGCACGAGGCGCGAGACGCGCTCCGTGCGGCGGGTGCGCGGGTTGTAGAGCGGCATGCCCTTGGGCAGCTTGCCGGTGTAGACGCGATAAAACACCAGCTTGCCGACAAACGGATCGCTCCAGAGCTTGAAGGCGAGACCGGCGAGCTTGCCGTTGTCGTCGACCTTGGCGATCACCTCGTTGCCGTCGACGTCCTGGCCCTTCATGGCGGGCACGTCGAGGGGGTTCGGGAGGTAATTGACGACGCAGTCGAGCAAGCGCTGGACGCCCTTGTTCTTGAAGGCGGAGCCGGGGATGGCGCCGACGAAGCGCATCGAGACAGTGGCCTTGCGGACGCCGATTTGCAGCTCCTCGACGGTGACTTCCCCACCCCCGAGATACTTTTCAGCGATGACATCGTCGAAGTCCGAGATGGCCTCGATCAGCTTCTCGCGATACTCCTTGGCCTGCTCGGCGTATTCCGCGGGAATCTCGCTCGTGCGGGGCTTGAGGCCGAGCGGGTCCTCTTCGTCACCGAAGATGTAGGCGACGTTTTGGACGAGGTCGACCAGGCCGTTGAAATTCTCTTCCTTGCCGATGGGGATGAAAAGCGGGTGGGCGTTGGCCTTGAGCTTCTCGCGCATCTCTTCGACGGCGCGGAAGAAGTCGGCGCCCGTGCGGTCCATCTTGTTGACGAACGCAATGCGGGGAACGCCGTATTTGTTGGCCTGGCGCCAAACGGTCTCGGACTGCGGCTGCACGCCGGCGACGGCGCAGAAAACCGCGACCGCACCGTCGAGCACGCGCATCGAGCGCTCCACCTCGGCCGTGAAGTCCACGTGACCCGGGGTGTCGATGATGTTG
>JBMSWZ010000245.1:0-3454 GCA_049425105.1 Cephaloticoccus sp. | reverse complement strand
CCAATCCGCGACTCTCGCTCCTCATCATCGCCGTCTGGCTCGGCGCCGGGGTTTACGGCTACCTGAAATCCGACGACGTGAAGATCGGCGATCTGCACAGCGGCGTGCCGGAACTGCGCCAAAGTTCGCGCTATAACCAAGACAGCGCGCATATCACCCGCAATTTCAGCATCGGCGTCGACATGATCTCCGTCCTCGTCGAGGCGGGTCCGGACGCCTGCGTCGACCACGACGTGGTGAGCCTGATGGATCGCTTTGACGGCGCCATGCGCCGCGTGTCGGGCGTGCAGTCCGTGATGAGCCTCGCGAGCGTGGCCAAGGTCATCAACGCCGGCTTCAACGAAGGTTCGTTGAAATGGCGGGTGCTGCCCCGCAACCCCCAAGCGCTCGCCCAGGCGGTGGCTCCGATCGAAACCGCCACCGGCCTGCTGAACAGCGACGGCAGCGTGATGCCGGTCCTGATTTTCCTGACCGACCACAAGGCTGAGACGATCACCGCCGTCACTGGCGCCGTGAAGCGATTCCGGGAGGAAAACCCTTCCCCCAAGGCCCGGCTGCTCCTGGCCAGCGGCAATGTGGGCGTGATGGCCGCGACCAACGAAGTCGTCGCCGCGGCCCAGCGCCCGATTCTCTACTGGGTGTTCGGCACCGTGATCTTGCTGTGCCTGATCACGTTTCGATCCCTGCGGGCCACGGTCTGCATCGTCCTGCCGCTCGCGATCGTGTCCTTCCTCTCCTACGCGCTGATGGCCTGGCTCGAGATCGGATTGAAAACGTCCACGCTGCCCGTGGTCGCCCTGGGAGTCGGCATCGGCGTGGACTACGGCATTTATATTTTCTCCAAGCTAGAAGGCGCGCTCCGCCGCGGCGCGTATTTTGAGGACGCGCTTTACACCGCCTACACCCAGACGGGGAGCGCGGTGCTGTTCACCGGTTTTACGCTGGCGATCGGAGTGACCACCTGGCTTTTTTCCGATCTGAAGTTCCAAGCCGACATGGGCCTGCTCCTTGGCTTCATGTTTCTGGTCAACATGCTCGGCGCCATCGTGCTCCTGCCCGCCATGGCGCGCTGGCTTTACCGCCACCACACCGGGCGGACGCAGGTGCCGTTCCCGATGACCTCGGCCAATAATTGACTCGTCAACGCCGCGCGCCGTCCCTGTCATCCCGCCCATGGCCGACGAGACTGACCATCGCTTCCTGAGCGCAACCCAGCGTCGGGTGGCGGGAATTGCCGTCACATTCGCCGGCGGCCTCGCGATCATCGCCCTGCTGGTTGTCACCTTCGTCGCCCTCGGCCGGATGGCGGGTTATTTCTCCGGGGTGCTCTGGCCGCTCGCCTGCGCCGGCGTGCTGGCCCTGATCATGCGCCCGATCGTCGAGCGCGCCGAAACCCGCCTCGGTCTCCGCCGCATCACGGCCGTCGTGATTCTCTACGGCCTGTTCGTGATTGCCGTCGGCGGACTGCTGGTGCTGCTCGTCCCACCGGTGGTGGACCAACTGCTCGACTTCATCGCCTACGCCCCAACGCTCTGGCAGAACGCCAACGCCTACCTGGCCAAGGCCTATCCGGAATGGGTCGGCTTGGTGCAGCGGCAGATGGAGAACCCGACCATTCGCCAGGTCGTCAACGCCCTTACCGCCGAATTCAACGCCCTCGTGGCCCAGGCCCTGCCTTCGCTCAAGGCCGCGGGCATCGGCGCCCTGGGCGTGTTCAGCTTTGCCGCCCACCTGGCCGTGGTGCCCATTTATCTGTTCTTCTTTCTCCTCTCGCGTAGCGCGCCGACCCGCCACCTCCCCGAGCACCTGAGCTTTCTCAAGCGCGAGTTGCGGGCCGACGTGGTTTTCCTCATTGATGAATTCATCGCCATTGTCGTCTCGTTTTTCCGGGGCCAGCTGCTCATCGGCCTGATCATGGGCGCGCTGATGGCGCTCGGTTTCACCCTCGTCGGCCTGAAGTTCGGCCTCTTCATCGGCTTGGCCCTCGGGATCCTGAACATCATTCCGTATCTGGGCACGATCATCGGCTTGGTCGTGACCATCCCGCTCGCCCTTTTTCAAACCGAGGGTGGCTGGAAGCTCCTCGGGCTGGTGCTCTTGGTGAAGGTCATCGTCCAGGCAATCGAAGGCTGGTTTCTCACCCCAAAAATCATGGGCGACCGGACCGGGCTGCACCCCGTGACCATCATCGTCGCGATCTTTTTCTGGGGCACGGCCTTTGACGGCGTGCTGGGCATGCTTTTCGCCATCCCGCTCACGGCCTTTTTTGTGACATTGTGGCGGCTGCTGCGCCGCAAATATTTCGACGACGAAACGCTCGCTCCGTCGGCGGAGTCGGCCTGATGCCTTGGCAAGTCGAGTTGCGGAAGGGCCTGTGGTTGCCCCAGGCCGGCTGCTGGCTCGATGCGCAATTCTCCACCCCGCGCGCCATCGTCTCTCACGCGCACTCCGATCACGTCGGTCGGCACAAGGAGCTGGTTTGCTCAAAACCCACCGCCCGGCTCCTGCGCGCTCGGATTCCGGGTCGCCGGGTTGAGCATGTCCTGCCCTTCGGCCGGGAGGAGTCGCTCACGCTGGACACCTCCGTCACTCTCCACCCGGCCGGCCATATTCTCGGCTCCAGCATGGTTGAACTGCGTGGCGCGCCCGGCACCTTGCTCTACACCGGCGACTTCAAACTGCGGCCCAGTCTCGCCGCCGAAACCTGCCGGCCGCCGCGCGCCGACACGCTGATCATGGAGACCACGTTCGGCCTGCCCCGTTACGCCTTCCCGCCCGACGACGAGGTCTTCGCCGCCATCATTGCGTTCTGCCACGAAACGATCGCCCAAGGCGCCGTCCCGGTGTTGTTTTGCTACAGTTTGGGCAAGACACAGGAGGTTCTTGCCGGCCTCAGACCCGCCGGTCTGCCGGTGATGCTGCATGATGCGGCCCTGCGCCTGACCCGGATTTACGAGGAATTCGGGCATGAGTTCCCCCTTTATCGGAGTTTCGACGACGCCTCCGTCGGTGGCCATGTCGTCATCTGCCCGCCCCCACACCACGGCGAGGGGCTCCTCCGCCATCTGCCGGCGCGGCGCACGGCATTTATCTCCGGCTGGGCCATGGACCCCGGCGCCACCTACCGCAACCGCTGCGATGCTGCCTTTCCGCTGTCGGATCACGCCGATTTCCCCGACCTGCTTCGGCTCGTCGATCTCGTGCAACCTCGCCGCATCTACACGGTGCACGGATTTGCCAAGGAGTTTGCCCAAATCCTGCGCGACCGTGGCTGGGACGCACTGGCACTGGGGCGCGAGAATCAACTGACCCTCTCGTTTGGATCCGCCCCCAACCAATGAACCTTGCGCACCTTTCTCGCCTTCGCTTGTCAGGAAGAGCCATGCGTTCCCCCTGTCGGCTCTTCCTCCCTCTGCTCCTGCCGTTCGCCTTGGTGGCCGGGCCTCGTCCGGCC
>JBMSWZ010000244.1:0-3456 GCA_049425105.1 Cephaloticoccus sp. | reverse complement strand
TCCCACGATCACGTTCACGTTTTGGAGCGTGATGCTCGGCATGGGCGTAAAGACCGTGGCGATCTACCTCGCTGACCAGATGTCGCTGCAGCGTTACCTCGCCTCGGAGTCGCCGGCCGCGGCGATGCGCTCGTTCACGATCAACGTGCTGGGCGCAATGTTTGTCCTCGTGCTCCTCATCCTGATCGGCCTGTTGCTCTGGCTGTGGTATCGGCACCACCCGGATGAAGGCCTGCCGGCGGATCCCGACCTGATCGTCTCGTATTTCATTTCGCGGGAGTTGCCGGTCGGCGTGGCAGGGCTGCTGATCGCCGCGATCATGGCCGCGACCATGAGCAGCATGACCAGCGGCATCAGTGCGCTTGCCGGTGCGATCACCAACGACTGGGTGGCGCGCCTAGGGCGGCCTCGTTCGTCGGAGACGCTGTTTCGCGTGGGCCGCTGGGTGAGCCTTGGCCTCGGGGTGTTTGCGACGTTGATGGCCGGTTTCGTGGAGCGTCTTGGTTCGTTGCTCGAGAGTTCGCAGACGATTCTTGGGCTGTTCTACGGGCCGATGCTGGGCTGCATGTGCCTGGCGGTGGTCGGGCGTGCGTTCCGTTCCTCCGAGGTGCTCGCCGGGTTGGTCGCCGGCCTTGCCGCCGGGGCCACCGTGGTGTGGTCGCCGGGCGGCGCTCTGTGGGTCAGCCCCGCCGGATTTCTCCTCTCCCTCCTCGTGCCGCTGGGCCTCAGCACCCTGCGACCAATCCCGGTTCGTGCCTCATGAAGAAATTTCTCTCTCTTCTCTTGTTCGTGGGCGTGGTGTCTGCCGGCGCGGTGCGCGCCGCGATTGAGCTCGGCGACCGCCGTGAGCTGTTCGTCGATCGTTTCCTGATCGAGCGGCTGGACGGCACGGAGCTCCGACTCCACGCACCGCACCTGGCGGGGCCGGCGATCAAGTTCAACGATCCGTGGGATCGCGACGCCTCGGCGCACGCCACCGTGATTCACGACGGCGATCTCTACCGCATGTTCTATCGCGGCGGACCGCGCGACAGCAGTGCCGGTGCCGCCGAGGGCTCGACGTCTTATTTCTGCTACGCCGAGAGCCGTGACGGCATCACCTGGGTGAAGCCCAAGCTCGGTCTCGTCGAGTTCGAGGGATCCAAGGAAAACAACATCCTGCTGCCCCCGCAGCCCGCGGGCGAACCGCAATACACGAAGAACCTGAGCGTCTTCCTCGACACGCGCCCCGGTGTGCCCGCCGACGAGCGTTACAAGGCCGTGGGCGCGCGCTGGCCCCACGGCGTCTTCGTGCTGGCCTCGCCCGACGGCTTGCACTGGCGGCTCTGGCGCAAGGAAACCGTTTTCAAGGAAGGCGCCTTCGACTCGCAGAACGTCGCGTTTTGGTCCGAGCTCGAGCAGTGTTACGTGCTCTATTTTCGCACGTTCAGCGGCTGGACCGACTACTCCACCAAGAAATTCAACGTGGCCGGCTTCCGCAGCATCTCGCGCACCACGTCGCCGGACATGATCCACTGGTCCGAGCCGGTGCGCATGAGTTTTGGCCCCACGCCGCTTGAGCAGCTCTACACCAATCACACGCGACCCTACTTCCGCGCCCCGTATCTTTACATCGCCACGCCCATGCGCCTTGTGATGGGACGGCGCTTTCTCACCGATGAGGAAATGGACGCGCAAGGCCTGGGCAAGGGCTTCCGCGGCATCGCGGGCAACGATCACCACATCCCGAACGAAGTTGCCGACACCGTCCTGATGACGAGCCGCGGGGGAAGACGCTATGACCGGACGTTCATGGAAGCCTTCGTGCGCCCCGGGCTGGACAAGGGCAACTGGGTCTCGCGCAACGGCATTCCCGCCACCGGCTTTGTGCAGACCGGGCCGACCGAGATGTCGCTGTATGTCGGGCAAAACTTCGTGCAACCCACGGCCCACCTCGCCCGCTACACGCTGCGGCTCGACGGCATTGGGTCGGTGCATGCGGACTACGTGGGCGGTGAGTTGTTGACGAAGCCGCTCACGTTCACCGGGTCGAAACTGACTCTCAACGTGTCCACCTCCGCCGCGGGCGGCGTGCAGGTCGAAATCCAATCTGCCGACGGCGAGCCCATTCCCGGTTACACCCTGCAGGAGTGTCCCGTGCTGGTGGGAGACTCGATCGAGCGCGTCGTCACTTGGACCATGGGCAGCGACGTGTCGCCGCTAGCCGGCCGGACCGTGCGCCTGCGCGTCGTGTTGAAAGACGCCGACCTCTACGCGCTCCGCTTTGTGCATGACCAATAACTGAAACCCCATGACCTCAAACCGTCTCATCGCCTGCCTCGCTTGCCTTAGCTTGACCGGCGTGGTCCGCGCCGAGACGACCACGGTCATTCAACACGGTCCCGCGGAGTTGCGGCGCGGCACGTTGGAAGATGCGGGCGCCAACACTTATGTGTCCGCGTCCGGTGGCTTCCAGACCATCCACCGTTGGGATCTGAATCGCGACGGCGAGATCGACCTCGTTTTCAGCCAGGACCACAACGCCCATTATGCGCCTGACGCGATGATCTATTGGAGCGACGCCGACGGTCCGCACTCGCTGCTGCCGGAACTGCCGGAACTCCGTTCGCCCTACACTTTGGTCAAACACACCGAGCAGGCCCTCAAGCGGGTCAGCTGGCTGCCGAGCTTCGGTGGCGGTCGCTGCGTGATCGCCGATCTGAACAACGACGGTTACGTCGACATCGTTTCCGGCAACATGATGCACAATTTCCGGCAGGACATGCCGGCCTACATCTACTGGGGCGGGCCCGACGGCTTCCGCGAGTCGGATCGCACCATTCTGCCCGCTTACATCGCCAGCGGCATCGCGGTCGGCGACTTCAATGAGGACGGCCTGCCCGACATCGCGCTGGCGAACCAGGGCTTCGAGCGCGGCTTCGACAAGCGCTTTGGCGAAATGCTGAACTACCGCGAATCGTTCATCTACTGGGGGCACCCCTCGGGCTTCGAAGGGCCGCAGCGGTCCGCGGTGCCGACCATCGCCGCGGCCGATGTCGCGGCCGGGCTGGACCAGGCGTTGATCCGGCTCAGTCGCGACGGAAGGCTCTTGAATGTGTGGAGAAGCCCCGCCGGTCTGCCGTATGCCCATGGCATCTGTGTCGACCGCGACGGCTTCATCTACGCGACGGCCTCGGGTAAGGACCTCTGGAAGGTTGAACCCGCTCCGCCCGTCGCCTCCTTTTGAACGACACCACGAAAACTCACCGTCCGCCCCGCAAACCGAATCTGTCCCACGAACCGCACCTATTCCCATGACGACCTCGCTGCATCGCGTCCTTTTGTTTCTCACCACGGCCTGCATGCTGGCCGCGTCGCCCCAAGCCAACTTTACCCCCAAGACCATGCTGCTCGCCATTGATGACTACGCGTTTCCGCTGCGCGAAAACCTTACGCTCTACCTGACGAAGCCGGCGG
>JBMSWZ010000243.1:0-3465 GCA_049425105.1 Cephaloticoccus sp. | reverse complement strand
TTCCAGCCATCTTTCGATCATGGAGCTGCGGGCCAAGGCGCGCCGGGTGCATTCACGCGCCAAACTCGGGTTTATCATCGTCGATTACCTGCAGTTGTTGAGCCCGACCGACCCCAAAGTGCCGCGCGAGCAGCAGGTCGCCGAGGCCTCCCGCGGATTAAAGTCTTTGGCCAAGGAACTTGACGTTCCGGTCCTTGTATTAAGTCAGCTCAACCGCTCCTCCGAGAAGGAAAACCGCACGCCCAAATTGGCCGACCTGCGTGAGTCCGGATCGATCGAGCAGGATGCAGACGTAGTCCTCATGCTCGCACGCCCCAGAGACGCCGATGAAAAGTTCCAAGTCGCCGCGGATTCAGCGGAGTTAATCGTTGCCAAGCAGCGAAATGGCCCGGTAGGAGATTTGCGCCTTACTTTCCTCAGAGACATAACCCGATTTGAAAACTATACCCAGTAACCCTTGCCACGGGGTCACCAAGATCCTGTTGGCTTTTTTGTTCTTGCTGGCCGTTGGCGGGGTTAGTCTCCCCGTTCGGGCCCAGTCCGCCGCGGCGGAAAACCGGCCTGAATACAAGGTCGGGACCGTCACCATCAAGTTCCTCGGCGCAGCCAACGTCAACGAGGAGGTCGTCCGGGCCAATATGCAGATCCGCGAAGGCGGGTCGCTGGACGACGTGATGATCGACCGGGACATCCGGGCGCTCTACCGGACCGGCCTCTTCGAGTTTATCGAGGTCAAGCGCGAGTCGCTGGGCGGCGGGGTGTTCAACCTCGTGGTGGAAGTCACGCCGAAGTTCCGGATCATGGCGATCCGTTACCAGGGCAACAGCCACGTCAAGGAGCGGCGTCTGGAGAAGGAAATCAAGTCCCGGCCGAACAGCGCGCTGGACGAGCGCCAGATCAAGGAAGACTCCGAAAAGATCCGCGAGTATTATCAGAAGGAGGGATACAATCAGGTCTCCGTGAATTACACGATCGAGCGCGACCGCTCGAGTGGCTTCGGCACGGTCATTTATAACATCCGCGAGGGCAGCCGCTCCCGGATCGACAAAATTGAATTCGTGGGCAACGAGCACGTGAAGGCCCGCAAGCTCCGCAAGGAGATGGAAACCCGCAAATGGTGGTGGCTGTCCTGGCTCACCGGCAAAGGGCGGTTCAAGGACGACGAGTTCGAGGAGGACCTCGACAAGCTGCGCGATTTCTACCGCGAGGAAGGCTACCTCGACGTCGAGATTTTCCCGGAAAACATCAGCTTCTCCTACCCGAGCCCGTCCAAGCTCGTGATCACGATCACAATCAATGAGGGCCGGCAATACAAGATCGGCGACGTCAAGGTCACCGGCAGCAAGCTTTACCCTGGCGACCTGCTCAAGCGCATCTTGCGGCAGCGCACCGGCATGGTCTACGCCCCCTCGAAGCTCGACAAGGACGTCAGCCGCCTGGAGGACTTTTACGGCACGGCCGGTTACCTCGACACCCGCGTGCGGATGCTGCGCAAGCCCAATGTCGCGACCGGCGACATTGACCTCGAATACGAGGTGTTCGAGAGCGAGAAATTCAACGTCGAGTCTGTGGTCATCGAGGGCAACTCCAAGACCAAGAGCATCGTCATTCTGCGCGAACTCGTGCTCGGACCGGGCGACGTCTACGACACGGTCCGCGAAAAGATCAGCAAGCTCCGCTTGGAGAACACGCGTTTCTTCGACGACGTGCAGCTGTCGCCGCAGGAGACAAACATCCCCGGCCGTCGCAACCTGCGCGTCGCGGTCCGCGAGGCCCGCACCGGCAACCTCACCTTTGGCGCCGGCTTTAGCTCGCTGGAGCGTGCCACCGTCTTCGCCGAGCTCTCGCAAGGCAATTTCGACCTGTTCAACTACCGCTCGCTCTTCCAGGGCGACGGCCAGAAGTTCCGCCTGCGTCTCCAGCTGGGTTCACTCTCCAGCGAGGCTTTGCTATACTTCGAAGAGCCCTGGCTGTTTGAGCGCCAGTTGGCGGCTGGTTTCACGATTTACCGCACTTCGTCGGAATACAACAGCGACTACTACACGCAGGTCTCGACCGGTGGTGAGGTCTTCTTGCGCAAGCGCCTGTTCGAGCTGGTTGATGGCCGCCTGTCCTACACCTACGAGATCGTTGAGATTTCTGATGTTACCAACCTCGCCAGCGGGCTGGTGGCCAACGGCGAGCAGTCGATCTCCCGCATGGGCCTGCAAATCCTGCGCGACACCCGCGACAAGATTATCGGCACCACCAACGGTAACCGCGTCGAACTCAACCTCGACGTGGCCGGCGGGCCCTTCGGTGGCGACGTGAATTACTACAAGCTGGAGTTCCGCGGCGCCCAGTTCTACCCGGTGTTCGAGTTCCAGAACCAAGTCGTGTCGGTCATCGCCCGCGCGGGTGTGATCGAGAGCTTTGGCGACACGGCCACCGTGCCGTATTACTACCGTTACTTCCTCGGCGGCCCCTACACGCTGCGCGGCTTCGAATACAACGACGTCGGTCCGCGCGACAACCTTGACTTCATCCTGGGCGGCAAGTCCTACGGCATGCTCAGCCTGGAATACTCGATGGATGTGGTGGACCCGATCCGCGTCGCGGTCTTCTACGACGCCGGTTTCGTGAACACGGACGCCTACGACTTCAATCCGGCGGACCTGCACGACAACGTGGGCTTCGGCTTGCAACTCTTCGTCGCCGGCGCACCCCTGCGCCTCGACTATGCCATCCCGCTGACCAGCAACCCGGCCGCGGACAAGGGCGGGCAGTTCAACTTTTCCTTTGGCACCCGCTTCTGATTCTGTTCATTTTACCACCTTTTATCGCATCATACCCATGAACAAACCCGTCAAATTACTCTTTGCCTTGGTGGCCCTGGCCGTTTCCGGCGCGGTGGCCCAGGCGCAGTCCGCCCCCAAATTCATGGTGGTCGACATGATCAAACTGCTCGACGAGCACTACAAGACCCAGGAGCAGAAAGAGAAGCTCCAGGCTGACGCTGAGAAGGCGCAGGAAGAGGCCGACCGCCTCCTGGCCACCCGCAACACGCTGGTGGAGCAATATCGCGAGGCGTTCGACCAGACCAACAACCCGGCCGCCAAAGCCGAGGTCAAGGAACAGGCCCGCGCGCAGGCCGAGCAGAAGATGCAGGAAATCCAGCGCAAGGACAGCGAACTGCAGAGCTTCCAGGCCAATACCCGGAACCTCCTCCAGCAGCGCTTCCAGAATTTCAAGACGATCATGCTCGAGGAAATCGGCAAGATGGCGACTGAGATCGCCAAGCGCAAGGGTGCGACCCTTCTGATCGACAAGTCCGGCCCGAACCTCCTTGGCATCTCCAGTGTGATCTACGCTGACGCCGCCATGGATATCACCGCGGACGTGGAGGCTGAGATCAACCGCGGCCGACCGGCCACGGCATCCACCCCGGCGGCGGCGGCGCCGGCTCCCGCTGCTTCCGGCGGCCCG
>JBMSWZ010000242.1:0-3466 GCA_049425105.1 Cephaloticoccus sp. | reverse complement strand
GGCCTCAAGTTTTCGAGCCACCCCGAGAGTTAGTCTGGGATGTTGTTATGGGTTGTGACGTGACCTCGAATTTTTAAGCCGCCTTGGGAGTTAGTCTGGGCCAAGAAAGACCCCAGATATTAAAGGCAAAAGGCACACTCCCGAGGAAGAGAACCGCATCCTGCGAGAGGCCGACAGCGGCCGAGACATCGAGGAGGCCAGTCAATGCCGGAAAAAATGAAAGCCTAGGTGACCACTGGTTACTGGCCGGCTTTCCACTCTGCGACCTTTGGTATTAGGCCGGGGTTCTCCGTTGTGCCGATAAGGTTGTCTACGCAGCTCCGGCAGGTGCCCTCCGGGATAGGTGCATCGTGCGCCCACCCCCATTCCGGTACTGGTTGATCACTTTTTAGAGCTCCCGCTTTGCAAACCGATTGCTGGTGAGGACTCATGAGGGGTCCCCGTCGCGATCTCACCGCTCCCTACGTCGTACCGAATTCTCCCCTGACTTCGCTAACCCCAACATTCTGACGGAGTCAGAGCGGATTTAAAGTGGTGCCCGGGGTGGGGGTCGAACCCACAAGCCTTTAGAGGGCGGCAGATTTTGAGTCTGCTGCGTCTGCCAATTCCGCCACCCGGGCAGGGTGCGAAGTGCGAAAGCTAGGCGTGGGGCCCGGGTTGTAAATGCGAAACTCCGCCGGCGCGGCGCCGGGCGCTCACCACATTTCCTCGCCGCGGTCGAAGACCCCGCGCACGGCCGCCTCCCAGGCCGCGGCGTCACGCGCCTTGAGGATGGTCCCGGCGGTGGCGAAGGAGAGCAGGGCGAGGCCCGAGGCGAAATCGTTTGCGCGCAGCCCGTAGTAGAGCTTGCCGCCGTCGCCGGCCATGAGGCGCAGCTGCTTGGCCGCGACGGACTCGAGCCGCGCGTGGCCCTCGACGTGTTGCGAGGCCTCGAGCATGAGCCAGGCGAGGCCGGGCTCGTAGCAGCGGAAGTGGTCGTTGGCCGGGTGCTCGAAGGAGCCGTCGGCCAGCTGGTTTTGGTGAAACCAGTCCGCAAACTCCGCCCAGCGGTCCTGCAGGCGCGCCCAGATGGTGTTGCCGCGCGATTTCCGCGCCGTCTGGAGGTCGGCTTCGATGAGGTTGGGGGCCTGGGCCGGCACGACGTCCTCAGGCTCGGCCTGCGGGCTGAACTGGATCACATTCGCCAGCGGACGCTCCAGGCGTTTCCGCATGGCCGGGCTGGTCAGCGCGGCGATCAGGCCCTCGCCGGTGTAGAGCAGGATCTGCTGGGGGGCGGACTTCGACCACTCGCCCCAGAGGGTGTTCTTGTAGTCGAAGGTGGAGATGTATTCCACCATCGGCACTGCCGCGTCGTAATATTTTTCATCGCCCGTGCGGTCGGCGTAGCGAATGAGCGTCGCCGCGAACAGCGCGTCGGCGCACCAATACTCCTCCATGCCCTTGGGGTTGGCCACGTGATTGAGGATGCCGACGCCCATCACGCCCTTGTCCGTGAGGTAGTGCTCCAGGCAGTGGTCGAGGTAGCGCTTCACGCTGGCGAGGACCTTCGGGTTTTCCGGCAGGTGCGGGAAACAGCGCACGCCCTCGAGCATGCCGTTGGCGGTCGAGGCGTTGTCGGCGACACACGAGCATTGCGGGACGTTGTTGGCGTCGCGCTTGTAGCCGTAGCCCATGTCAAACATGTCGGGGTAGGCCACGCCTTGGTATTCCATCATCCGGTCGTGGAAACGGCGGACGATGGCGGTCATGCGCGCGTCGTTGAGCAGCGGCATGGTGCGCGCCGCGCCCATCACCACGTAGGCTTCCTCGAAGCAGGCCTGCATCGGGTGGGCCATGCCGGGGCTCGCGATGATGTGGTGCGAGAAATAGTTCCAGTGACGCACGAGGCCGCGCGCGATGAGGTCGGGGTGGAGTTGCATGAAGAAAGGGGAGGGGGCGAATGCGAGGAGGCGACGTTGGGGTGGACGGTTGGCGAAGGCGAAATCCCTGCAATCCGATTCGCGTTCCGTCAAAACTTCACGTGCAGCACCGGGCATTCGTGCGGTGCGGTCGGGTCGCCGCCGCGGCCGAATTTGTCCCAGCCCGCATGGGCGATGAACCAATAGCCCTCGCCTGTCACGCAGCCCAGGGTCGCGTCGCGCATCGCCGGCAGCCCGGCCACGAGTTCCGTGACCGCCGCCGCGCCGCCCGCCGGGTCCGGGGCGATGGCGAGCACGCGGGCGGGAGTCACGCCGTTCTGCACCGCGATCAGCCGGTCGCCGTCGCGCACCAATCCGTCGATGCAGACCAAGGTGTTGTTACGAGCGGGCACCGCCTTCGCCGTGCGCGTGGTCGGATCGATGGCGAACAGCCCCAGGGTGTAGTCCGCGACATAGAGCACCGCGCCGTCCGCCGACCACGCCAGACCTTGCAATGAACGCAGGTTCGGATCGCGGAACCACTCCGCCAGCGCTGCGCCGTCCGGGGCGAGCCGCCAGATCACCGGTGCGGCGCTGTCGGAAAGATACAAGGCGCCGTCGGGCCCGAGGGTCAGATCGACCGTGGCATGCGGCGCATCGTCGGCTGGCACGGGATACCAGTGCCGAAGCTCGCCGGTCGTGAGATCGAAGGCCGCGAGCCCGTTGGGTTCTGCCGGGGCGTCGCCGGCCATGATCTCCTGCGCGCTCGCGGCGGCCCAGAGCAACCCGCGCGCCTCGTCGATCGCCAGACCACCGAGACCGGCCAACCGATCGTTGGGCGCGGTGAAGGCCGTGACCGCGCCCGCGGCATTGCGCCGCCAGATGGTCCGTGCGCGCATGTCGCCGAAGAAAACCTCCCCGGTGGACTCGCGCCGGGCGATGCCCTCGATCACGCCGGTTTGCGCCGGCAGGGTGAAGGCGACCCCGGCGTGGCCGCGCGCGGCGCGGTTTTTGGTCAGCCGGGAGGCGACGGCCTGAAACCGGCCGTTGTCGGCGAGGCTCGCAAAGTCGCCGTCCTGCGCCGCGGGCGCGGAGAGGCCCCACGCGGCCAGCTGGCCGAGGGTGTTGATGGCGGCGACGGATTGCCCGGCGAGCGCCTGCATGCAGGCGAGATTGTAGAGGTAAGCCGGGTGACCGGGGCGCTGCGCGACCGCGGCTTCCATGCCCGCGACCGCCGCGGTGAAGTCGCCCGCCTGGGCCGACTGCACGGCTGCGCGCATCAGGGCGGCGGCATCGGCAGGGGCCGTTTCCGCGCGAACCAAGGGACCGGCCAGCAGGTTGAGAAACGCAAGAAAACCGGCGCTACGCGGGGACATGCCCGTCAGCTTGGCCTCGGCGCCGGAGGCGTCAATCCACCGTCCCGCTCAGGGTCAACCGGCCCCTGAAAAAGCTCTTGCTTCTCTCCCCGGCATCCCGCTTTCTGACCGTTCTCTTGTTCGGGCCGTAGCGTAGCCTGGTAGCGCGCTTGCATGGGGTGCAAGAGGTCGTGAGTTCGAATCTCACCAGCC
>JBMSWZ010000241.1:0-3509 GCA_049425105.1 Cephaloticoccus sp. | reverse complement strand
CCCGGCGGTCGGTGTGGCCGACCTCGTGAAGATCGGCGAGCCAGTTCGGGCGGGCGCAACCCTTTGCACCGTGCATGCCAGTGATGAAGCCAAGGCCCGCGCGGCCGCGGCCCGACTCGCCGGGGCAATCCGGGTGGCGGATGTCCGCCCGCCGGATCCGCGCCTGATTGCCGGGTTGATGGGTTGATCGGTCGGTCCGGCCGGGCGCCTGCCGGCAAGCAGGCAAAAATTGTCTGAAAAAACCTGAGCCGTTACGGGCGGTTTTGGCGCATTAGACTGTTGAACCCATACGGACCCCCATGTTCATGCCCCACCTGAATCGAGAGGAACGCTATTTTAGGAAACTCATGGAAGCCGACGCCGTGGTGCGGCCCGCGCTGATTCGCGAATGGTGCCGGCGGGACCGCGTGCTGGGGGAGCGCCTGACGCGCATGCTCACGGAATTTCTGCGACCCGAGGACGAATCGGCCGAACGCCGGCGCTCGCATCGGATCGCGGTTTGATCGCAGACAGTTAGGTAGTGGATGAAGACCCGGCTCCTGGGTGGGCCGGGTCTTTCGCTTTCCGGACTCAGGCGCTCTCGAGTTCGGCGAGCCGTGTGGCGGCGGCTTCCCACGCGGCGGTGGCGGCGGTGATCTGGTCGACCACGGCGCTGAGCTCCCGGTTGAGGTGCTGGGCCTTGCCGTTTTGGTAGGAGGCCGGGTCCTCGAGCTCCGCCGTCAATTCGCCTTGTGTAGCCTCGAGTTCAGCGACGCGTTTTTCGAGCAAGCCGACCTCTTCGCGCAGTTTGCGCAGTTCATTGGCCGTGGGCTTTTTCGCGGCGGAGTCTGGCGAAGCGTTCGCGCTTTTGACCTTGGGGTTTTCAGACAAAGCCTGCACGGGCCGGGCGTCGGTGAAACCCGCCGTGAGCGCGGCGCGCGCGTCGGTGGCGCGGGATTTCTCCAAGTAGTAGTCGTAGTTGCCTGCGTAGGGCGTCAACCGTCCGCTGTGCACGTGCAGCACGTGCGCGTCGAGGGAGCGGATGAAGTGCACATCGTGACTGATGAAGATGAATGTGCCTTCGAAGCCCTTGAGCGCGCGGATCAACGCGTCGATCGACGGGATGTCGAGGTGGGTCGTCGGCTCGTCCATCAGAAGCAGGTTGGGTGGGTCGACGAGGAGGCGGGCGAGGGCGAGGCGGGATTTTTCGCCGCCGGAGAGCACGGCAGTTTTCTTGAATACGTCGTCCTTGCGGAACAGGAAGGCGCCGAGGATGGCGCGGGCCTGCTGCTCGGTCAGGTCGTTCTCCGCCGTGCGGAGCTCCATCATGTTCTCGAGCACGGTCGCCCCGAGGTTGAGGTTCTCGCCGCGGTTCTGCGCGAAGTAGCCCGGCGTGACGTTGGCGCCGAGTTCCCGGGCACCGCCGCGGATCGGGATCACGTCGCCGAGGATCTTGAGCAGCGTGGATTTGCCGGCGCCGTTGGGGCCGACGAGCACGAGCTTCTGGCCGCGCTCGGCGCTGAAGTTCAAGTCGCGGTAGACGACGTGGTCGCCGTAGGCCTGCTCGACGTGCTTCAGGTCGATGACCTTGAGGCCGGAGCGCGCGGGCTGGGGGAAGCGGAAATTGATGCGGCGCAGCTCGTCCTCGGGCTCCTCAATGGCGACCTCCTTCAGGCGCTCGATCTGTTTCTCCTTGGACTTGGCGCGCGTGGCTAGGGAGGCCTTGGCGCCGAAGCGGTCGACGAACTTTTGGAGGTGCGCGATTTCGCGCTGCTGGTTCTTGAAGAGCGCGACCTGCTGCTCCTTGCGCGCGTCCTTCTCCAGCAGGTAGTCGTCGTAGTTGCCGTGGTAGCGATGCAGGGTGCCGCCGCGCAGCTCGAGGATGCCGGTGCAGAGGGCATTGAGAAAGGCACGGTCGTGGGAAATGATCACCAGGCCGCCCGGGTAGCGCGTGAGGTAGTCCTGAAACCAGAGCAACGCCTCGAGGTCGAGGTGGTTGGTCGGCTCGTCGAGCAGCAGCAGCGCGGGTTCGGAGACCAGCAGCCGCGCCATGTGTGCGCGCATGATCCAGCCGCCGGAGAACTTTTTGGCCGGCAGGTCCATGTCGGCGTCCTTGAAGCCGAGGCCGGCAAGAATTTTTCGTGCGCGCGGTTCGAGGGTCCAGTCGATGTCGTAGTCCTCGTCGTCGTCGGCGATCAGGTCGAGCTTCGCGCCGTTGGTGGCGATGCCGAGGATGGGCTCTTCGCCGACGGGCGCGCTTTCCTGCGGCAGGAAGCCGAAATCCGCGCCGCGCTCCCACTCGATCACGCCCGTGTCCGGCGTTTCCTCGCCGAGGATGAGGTTGAAGAGCGTGGATTTGCCCGCGCCATTGGGGCCGACGAGGCCGTAGCGGTCCGTGCGCGCGACGAACAACGACACCTGCGCGAAGAGTTCGCGGGTGCCGTAGGACTTGGAGACGTCGGCGATCGTGAGCATGAAGGGTCAGCAAACCGCACTGGCGGGCCCTTCGTCAATGCCGCGATGCGGCGAACGCCGGCAGGCTTGTCAGCCACGCCGGTTTGGCATGGGCTGGGGGCCGGTGAGCGAGGTAACCCTGATACTCGAACGCATCGGCCGCGAGTCGGCGGCGGTCACGCTCCAACCCACCGCGCTGGGACAGTGACGAATGCGCGCCGACGGTTTTTTGGCGTGAACCCCCGCCGGGGAGTGCTATTGCTCGGGCCTACATGAAAGCCAAAAAAGCCAAGGTGAAGCCCGAGCTCGTGAACGCCAAGCTGGCCGCGAGGAAGGGTCCGATCTCGCAGTTCATCGCCCACAACTACCGTCACTTCAACGCCGCTTCGCTCGTCGACGCCGCCAAGGGTTACGAGGCCCACCTGAAGGCCGGCGGCAAGATGCTCGTGACCCTCGCGGGCGCGATGTCCACCGCCGAGCTCGGCATCTCGCTCGCCGAGATGATCCGCCAGGGCAAGGTGCACGCGATCGTCTGTACGGGCGCCAATCTCGAAGAGGATATCTTCAACCTCGTGGCGCACGACTACTACGAGCGCGTGCCGCACTACCGTAATCTGAGCACCGCGGAGGAGGTGGCGCTGCTTGACCGTCACATGAACCGCGTCACGGACACCTGCATCCCCGAGATGGAGGCCATGCGCCGCATCGAGGACGTGGTGCTCGAGGAGTGGGTCAAGGCCGACAAGGCCGGCGAACGCTATTTCCCGCACGAGTTCATGTATAAGATTCTTCGTTCCGGGAAGCTGAAAAAGTCCTACCAGATTGATCCGAAGAATTCGTGGATGCTCGCGGCCTGCGAGGCCAACCTCCCGATCATCGTCCCCGGTTGGGAGGACGCCACCCTCGGCAACATGTATGCCGGTCACGTGATCAGCGGCGACGTGAAGAACGTCCACACCGTCCGCACCGGCATCGAATACATGACCTGGCTGGCGGAGTGGTATACCAAGACCGCCAAGCTGTTGAAGAACGGCGAAGGCTCGATCGGCTTCTTCCAGATCGGCGGCGGCATCGCG
>JBMSWZ010000240.1:0-3542 GCA_049425105.1 Cephaloticoccus sp. | reverse complement strand
AAATCGAAACGCAGATTGCCGCGGGCGACTTCGGCTTGGGCGCCCTCGGCCCCCGCCAAGCCACCAAACCCGACGACCCCACTGCGACCGGTGCCGCCGACTTCTTCTCGCGCCTCGTGCAAATCGAGACGGTGCAGGTGGTCGGGGCCAACGTGAAGAGCCCCGCCGCCACCCGCATCGTCGGCGGCTGGGCGATGCAGTTCCTGCTCTTCGCGCTGAGCGCCTCGGCCACCAGCCTGTTCCGCGAGCGCGACGCCGGCCTGTTCCAGCGCCTGCTCGCCAGCCCGGCCACCCGCGCGCACATCCTCTGGGCCAAATTCCTCTACGGCGTCGCCATCGGTCTCATCCAACTCGTGGTGCTCTTCATGGCCGGCGAACTCCTGTTCGGCATCCAGGCCAGCGCGCATTTCGGACTGCTGATCGTCGTGAGCGTCTTCGCCGCCGCGGCCTGCACCTCCTTCGGGATGCTCCTTGCCGCCATCGCCCCGAACGCCGAGGCGGCCAGCGGGCTTGCGACCTTCCTGATCCTGCTGATGAGCGCCATCGGTGGCGCATAGTTTCCCATCAGCCTGATGCCGGAATTCATCCAGCAATTGAGCAAACTCACCTTGGTCTATTGGGCCATGGAGGGCTTCAGCTCCGTGCTCTGGTCCGGCCACGGCCTCGTCCAGCTTGCCCCGGTCCTCGGCGTGCTCGCCGCCATCACCGCCGCCGTCATGGGCGCGGCCCTCTGGCGCTTCAACCGCGGCAACCTGTTCTCCTGATCCGACCCCTCAACCAACCCCGGCCGCCGGCAGCAATTAGTAACGTAATACGTTACAAACCACGGTGCGCCACCGGGACTGTGGCGCGCGGCACTTTGTAATATAATACGTTACAACTTTGCGCGGCGCGGGATGGCCGGAAGGGGGTGCGGGGCGGTCAGGGTTGGGGGTGATGACGGCTTTTTGACTTTGCGCCGGGGCGCGATTGGCTGACAGTCGCCTCCCATGTCCGCCGACCTTGCCCAGCAAATCACCGCCCTCGCGCAGCGCGCCCGCGCCGCGGCGTTGCTGTTTGGCACGGTCCCGCCCGCGGCCAAAAACGCCGCGCTGGAGAGCCTGGCGGGGTTGCTGGAATCCAGTACCGCCGCGTTGCTCGAGGCCAACGCCCGGGACGTCGCCGCGGCCGGCGACAATGGCCAGACCGCCGCGCAGATCGACCGCCTCGCCCTCACGCCCGAGCGCCTGGCCAAGCTGGCCGCGAGCGTGCGGGAAGTGGCGGCCCTGCCTGATCCCGTCGGCGAGGTGCTCGACGAAACCGTCCGGCCCAACGGCCTGCGGCTGCAGCGGGTGCGCGTGCCGATCGGCGTGATCGGCATCGTCTACGAGTCGCGCCCCAATGTGACCGTCGACTGCGCCGTCCTTTGCCTGAAGAGCGGCAACGCCGCCATCCTGCGCGGTGGCAAGGAATGCTTCCACACGAACACGGCGCTCGCGGCGCTCATCACCACGGCCCTGGCCAACGCCGGGCTGCCCGCGGACGCCGTGCAGCTCATCCCCACCACGGATCGCGCCGCGCTGACCACGCTGCTCAAGCTGGACTCGCTGGTGCACTGCATCATCCCCCGCGGCGGCGAGGGCCTGATCCGCTTCGTCGCGGAAAACAGCACCATTCCCGTCATCAAGCACTACACCGGCGTGTGCTTTGTCTATGTCGACCAAGCGGCGGACCTGGCGATGGCGGAGAAGATTCTTGTCAACGCCAAGACCCAGCGCCCGGGCGTGTGCAACGCCGCCGAGCAGCTGTTGGTGCACCGCGCCGTCGCCGCCACTTTCCTTCCCGCCGCCGCCCGCGCGCTCATCGCCGCGGCCAAGGTCGAGCTGCGTTGCGACGACGCGGCCGCCGCGATCCTCGCACAGGCGGGCCTGCCGCATATCGCCGCGACTTCCGCGGACTACACCGCCGAATTCCTCGCCCAAATCCTCGCCGTGCGGGTGGTCGATTCGCTCGACGCCGCTATCGCCACCATCAACCGCGACAGCTCCGGCCACACCGAGGCGATCGTCACGGCCGACGCCGCGGCCGCGCGGAAATTCCTCACCGCAGTGGACAGCGCCGCCGTGCTGTGGAACGCCAGCACGCGCTTCAACGACGGCTTTGAGTTCGGCCTCGGCGCGGAAATTGGCATTTCCACCGACCGCCTGCACGCGCGCGGCCCGATGGGCCTGCGGGAATTGTGCACCTACAAATGGCTGGGCACCGGCACCGGCCAGGTGCGCGCCTGAGCAGGTTGCGTTTGCCTCCGCGGCCGGGCCCATCCACCCTTCCCGGCTAGGAACCCAACCGCGACTCCGCTTTCCCATCAGCATGATTTCCCGCCGCCCCATTGCCGCCTTCACGGCGTCCCTGCTTCTGACCCTGACCGCGTCGGCCCAGACCCGTGAGAGCCCGGCAGACGAGGTCCCGACCCGCAACACCCGGGTGGTTTCCCCCGCCGTCGCCGCCGCCCTGGCGGCCGGGATGCCGAAATACAACCCGCCGAAGCCAGTGGAGCAGGATGCGAACGGCGAGCCGGTCGATCTGCGCGAGGTCGACAAGCCCCGCAACCAGATCGTGCGCCTGCCCGACTACGTCGTGCGCGAAAAAAAACCCCCGGTCTTCCGCGAGGTCGACCTCTACACCCAGAAGGGCCTCGGCGAACTGGCGAAGATGCGATACCTTTCCGAAACCGGCCAGGCGCTGAACCGCTACACCATTCCCTTGTTTGGCATGAGCGCCGAGTCTTACGCCCTCATGCGCTACGCCGAGGACGAACGCCTGCGCAATGTTTCCGAGCTAAACGATTCCGCGCGAGACGTGAGCCTCACCGATCCAGAGAACGCCAAGGCGATCCGCGAGGCCACGCGCGACACCTACGCGCGCGGATTCGAGGCCGGCTACCGCCGGAAAGATTGAACCTCGCTCACGCGCCCAGCAGCGCGCGGGCTATCGCCTTCCACTCGTCCTCGAGCGTTCCGTCCGCCACGGGACGGCGCGCGCGGGCATACCAGTAGGCGGCATTGCCGGCGTCGCCCTCCTTGCGGTGCAGGTAGGCGTGCACCCACGCGGCCTCGGCCGAAGCGTCGTCCTGCACGCAACGGTGCGCCCCGTCCCAGTCACCGGCGCCATCGTGCCACAACCCGGCGAGCGCGGGGGTCAGCCCGGCGGGCGGCGCGGCGGCGGTCAGCGAGGCGGCGAATTCTGCAAATGACATTTGCCCCACTCTGCCCCCCCGGGTTGTAGGGGCAACGCTCCATTCCGCATGTCCCAGACCGAACTCGTCATTCTCCGCGAACTCTCCGGCGCGGCGCCCGACTATGTCTCCGGTGCCGCCCTCGCGCGCCGCCTGGGCATGAGCCGCGTCGCGGTCTGGCAATACATGGAGAAACTCCGCGCCCAGGGCTTCGAGTTCGAGGGCAAGAAATCCCAGGGCTACCGGCTGGGGAAACGGCCCGACCACCTGCACGCCACGTTCATCGCGGCGCTGCTGGAATCGCGCAAACGCGCCTGCCCGCTCACCC